>JASHRR010000534.1 GCA_030037185.1 Xanthobacteraceae bacterium
GGTCGGCATTTGGCACAAACGTGCGCGCGCGGCTCCACCACTTCCGCGATAGCCCACACGTCGAGACTCGTTTTGCAGGAATCACCCACCGGGCCGATCGCCGGCCCCGCCCGGTAGGCTCAAAAGCCGGCCCACCTCGCCTGAAACAAGCGGGAAAAACTCTATCGTTTGAGAAAACCGGGCTAGCGGCGCGGTCACCACGATCCTGTCGTGGCTCGTCCCGATGGTGGTCTTCTAGATCATGTGGATGTTTCTGTTTCGCGGTGTCGCCGAGCGTCAGGGGTTCGGTGGCCTCATGACGGTCGGCAAGTCGCACGCCAAGGTCTACGTCGAGACCAACACCAAGGTGACGTTCAATGACGTTGCCGGGGTCGACGAGGCAAAGTTTGAGCTGCAGGAGATCGTCGCCTTCCTGCGCGATCCGAAGTCCTACGGACGGCTCGGCGCCCGGATGCCCAAGGGCATTCTGCTTATCGGCGCGCCCGGCACGGGCAAGACGCTGTTGGCCCGCGCCGTTGCCGGCGAAGCCAATGTGCCGTTCTTTTCCATCTCCGGGTCGGAATTCGTCGAAATGTTCGTGGGCGTCGGTGCCGCCCGGGTGCGCGACCTGTTCGAGCAGGCGCGGAAATCGGCACCGTGTATCATTTTCATCGACGAGCTTGATGCGCTGGGGCGCAGCCGCGTTGCCGGGGGCTTCGCCGGTGTCGACGAAAAGGAGCAGACACTCAACCAGCTGCTCGCTGAGCTTGACGGCTTCGATCCGAGAACGGGCGTCATTCTGCTCGCGGCGACCAATCGGCCGGAAATCCTCGACCCGGCGCTCCTGCGGGCAGGCCGATTCGATCGCCAGGTGCTGGTCGACCGGCCTGACCGGAATGGGCGCCTGCAAATCCTCAAGGTGCATGTGCGCAAGGTCGGGCTAGCTCCCGAGGTCGACCTCGACGCGATCGCCGCAATGACGGCGGGATTCACCGGGGCCGACATCGCCAATCTGGTCAACGAAGCCGCCATCATCGCTACCCGGCGAGACGCACGCACAGTCGCCTTCAACGATTTCGTCAGCGCCATCGAGCGTATCGTAGCCGGCCTTGAAAAGAAAAGTCGAGTGCTCCAGCAAGGCTGAGCGGCGCCGCGTCGCCTACCATGAAATGGGACATGCGCTGGTGGCGTCGAGCCTGCCGAGCGTCGATCCGGTGCAGAAGGTGTCGATCATTCCCCGCGGCGTCGGCGCGCTCGGCTATACGATCCAGCGGCCCACGGACGATCGCTTCCTGCTCGCCGAGAGCGATCTGCGCAACCGGATTGCAATCCTGATGGGGGGGCGCGCCGCCGAGAGCTTGATCTTCGAGGGCGACGTTTCAACCGGCGGGATGACCTGCAACGCGCGACCGAGATCGCCCTCGAAATGGTCACGCGCCATGGCATGAACGTGAAGGTCGGTCAGCGGACCTATGCGCCACCACGGCAGACATTCCTGCAAGGCGTCGTCGTCGCAGACCGAATTCAAGCCGCCGAGGGGACCGCGCGCGAGATCGATCTCGCGGTGCCCGACATCATTGCGGAGGCATTCGATCGCGCGACGGCGATTCTGAAAGCGCGGCGCGTGGATCTCGACTGGGGCAGCGAAATGCTGTTGAGACGTGAGACGGTCACCGCCGACGAGTTCCCGGCGATCCGCCCGGTTGCGACAGATGTCGATGAAGCGGAACCATCGGTGCAATTGCGGGGCATGGCGGGGCCTGGGGCGCGGGAGAGGCAAGCATCTCGCGTGTTAGCGGCCTCGGCCCCAGGAAATGACCAATCAATCATCATGATGCGGTGAGGCACCATTCGGGAGAACCATAGCGATTGTCCCCGGAAATTGGCACAAGGGCCGCGTTACTTTGGTCATTTGTCATCGACCCATTCGGGGGCGCGTTCGCCGCCGCTACCAGAGGTGAACCGATGGCTCGAACAGGCGCTTCTACTCTCGTTCGGCCTCCGCCCGCCCGGCAGCCCACGCGACGCGCCTGACCGGCTTCGGCGTCGAGGATGCCGTCAACATGCGGTCCCTCACCCAGGGGTTCAGTTCGACGACCTGTTCTTTGAGCTTGGCCACGTGGGCGACAGCATTTCGCATGGCGTCGAGGCTTCCATCGACATTTCTGCGCCACGCAACTGCAGACCATCGAGCAGGTCTTCGGAGGCCATATGCCGCGGGCGTGGCGAGGCCGATATTGTCTTCTACGGCTTGTATGGCCAGGGCCGCGGCTTCAATGCGGCGCAGACCCAGCGCACCATCTTGCAGTGCAGACCCAGCGCCCATCCTGCAGCGCAGACCCAGCACACCATCCTGCAGCTTTGGCAGGTGAGCGATCCGGAAACCCGGTTCGGTAAGCCGGGGCGATCCGGCATTTCGGCCTTCACTCAGCCGAACAGCGGCCGGCCGCCTCGGCGCCCACCATCTCGGCGTTCCCTGCGAGTGTTCGCTTCGAGGCCGTCGTGGACGATCCCATCCGAAGCGTAAGATGACATGCCGGCCCGCCGGCGCAAGGCGATGAAACCAGTCGGAGAGCTAGATGCCGGAAATCGGCACGTCCGGTTCGATGAGCGGGGATGGGAAACGGGCGATTGGCACCGCCTCAAAGCACCGCGCCTATCCTCGACTCTACCTTAACCCTTAGGCGACGCCACAACAGGCGCTTCATCGTGTCCAGATCGCGTACGCCAAATCGGCGCGCCAGCTCCAGGTAAATG
>JASHRR010000535.1 GCA_030037185.1 Xanthobacteraceae bacterium
AGATCTGATAGCGGCAATCGAAGAATTCATTGAGGAATGGAACCGCGATCCAAAGCCTTTCATCTGGACGGCGCGCGCGGAGGATATTCTTGAGAAGATCGAGCGCTGTCGACGGCGATTGGAGGAAATCAAACCCGGTTGCACGGTGCGCCGCGGGCGAAAAAAGGCCGCGTAGATGTCTAGTCATTTGCGCGCCATTACACTAGCTAAGCTAGTAGGAAACCGCGGAAGGAGAGCGGCGCCTGCGACCATGTTGCAGCCGCCAGGCAAGCCAAGAGGTCATGAGGTCTCGGAATGATTGCACAGGGGCGGCTTGCCGGGCGCTTCAATAAGATGATCGATCGGGCCCGATGGAGCCTGGCGCAGCGAGTGGGGTCGAATCAATCAGGGCTCCGAGGAGCCTCAAATGGGCAATCAAGCAATCGGGCGTCAGCACGATCGGCTCGGGTTGCTCTGATGTCCATTGTCGATAAGCGTGGGCCCTTCTAATGAGTTGTGGCAGCAGCGGAAGACGCGCGTTGAGTGAGTATCATCTGGGCGGTTACCACTGCGACGATGTGCTGTGCCGTGAAAAGATCGCTCACGCCATGGCTTAGGAAATAGCCCGTCAGGTCACTGAGCCGCTCGCGGACGCTTTGCCGGAACAGGTTGACTGAACTGCCGATGATCTTGGAGTGAAACTGTTGGCGCTTTGTCACCAGCGTCACCAGCAGTGCAGTCGCGAACGCGCCCCCGAGATTTCGCATCATGTTGAAGAGTCCGGACGCGGCGGCCGACTTTCGGCGCGCAATTCCGGCCATGGCAATCGCTGATAGTGGGGTGAGCACCACCGCCTGTCCGAGCGAGCGGACGATGTTCGGCAGCTGCAATTCGTCGCCGGCGAAATCGGCCGACAGATGAGCGTTTATGAAGCGGCTTGCCGCAAACACGGCTCAAGCCGACTGCGACGAGCAGGCGGGCATCCAGTCGCTCCATTAGCAACGGCACGAGAGGAATAATCAGCAACTGGGGAAGACCGGTCCAGGCCAACACGAAATGCTCAGCGTTGTAGCCGAAGACCTGACCGAGATACTGCGGCAGGATGTAAACAGTCCGTTAAGGTAAAAGGCCGAGCAGAAAATTGGCAATCGTGCCCAAGCCAATTCCTCGGGCCCCTTCAAATTTGCTGTGAGCTGACAGAATCGGTGCCGTCGGCCAACTACCACGAGATGCGTCTGACAGGGGCCTGATCAACTGCGGGATTTCTACAAGAGTTATTGGGCCATTCCGGAGAATCCAAGGTGGATCGAGGCCCGCGTTTGAGACGAAGCGTTTTTGCAATGGTCGGTGTGGGTTCGTTTCGCGCGCGCTCGCCTAGCGAGGTGCTGTTTTCTGGTCTCCTGCGCGGGCTCGTGACGGTGCTCGACCGATATCCGGCGGCCTCACCTGGCTCGGCGCGATGCCGGGGATGACAGCTGGCTTGCCGGTCGCGTCGGAACGCATTATTTGAGTGCGAACGTCCACGCTGTCTGACTGATGCCGAGCAGGTTGAGAGTTTTTGTGGATTTTTTCGAATGAGGGGAACTCAATTTGCTGAGCTTAGTGCCTTCGTCGCGGTCGCAGAGCACCGCAATTTCACGAGGGCCGCGGCGCAATTGGGAATTTCGCCTTCGACGCTGAGCCAGGCCGTTCGCGCGTTTGAGGAGCGGCTTGGCGTGCGCCTGCTCCACCGCACAACCCGAAGCGTGGCGTTGACCGAGGTTGGTGAACGCTTGCTGCTGGACGCACAACCCGTCCTTGATGGCATCGACAAGGCCATTGGAGGGATCAACTCTTTTCGCGAGAAGCCGATCGGTGCCCTGCGGCTCAGCGCGTCCCGGCCGGCTGCCGTGACGTTTGTGAGTCCCTTATTGCCACAATTCCTGGCGAAATTTCCGGAAATCAAACTCGAAATGACGGCCGATGATAGCCATAGTGATATCGTGAGCGGTCGGTTCGACGCTGGTATTCGGATCGGTGAACGCATCGCAAAGGACATGATTGCGGTCCGGCTGATCGATGAATTCCAGGTGTTGGCCGTCGCCTCACCCGACTATCTGGCACGGCATCCGGCCCCGGAAACGCCGGAGGACCTGCACGGACACAACTGCGTGCGGCTGCGTTGGGATTGGGACGGCTCCATTCAACCCTGGGTTTTTGAGAATGGTGGCCGGCGGACGGAGGTACCGGCCGACGGCTCGCTGGTATTAAACGACTTGCATCTTGTGGTGAACGCGGTGCTGAATGGTGTCGGCGTCGGCTATATTTCCGAACCGCTGATCACCTCCCATATCGCTGATAGAAAGCTGGTCCCGCTGCTTGGTGGTTGGCGCGGACACCTTTCGGGGGTCTTTCTCTATTATTCGAGCCGCCGTCAGATGCCCGGCCCGTTGCGGGCGTTCATTGATTTCATGCGCGCAGAATTGGAGTTGTTTGATGGCGCGCGCAGTACGCCTAAGGCCGCTCCCAGATCGCGTCCGCCGCAAAATGAAAGCGGGTCAGCACCGTGCTGCTGAGCCGCTTTCAGCTCGTGACGTCGATACCTTCCGATCCGCCCTGACGCCGTATTGACTCGGCAATCCGCTGTCTGTTGACCGCCGAAAGCCGGTGGTAGATTTTCCGTCGGCACTATTCCGGCTCCGCCAATGTTCTGCGGCCGTCGGAATGTCACCCGGATCGGGTGCGATGTTTCGGGGCGTCTGGCGAGGATTTTTTGACTCTCGCGTTATCGGCGCTGATAACCGGCCCTTCCTCCTAACGACTTGCTCCGATGCGACTGGATTGAATTGGGAGTGGTCCACTCCATGCCTGGTCGCGCCATCCGGCAAGGAGTCCATTTAATCATCTCGAACACTCCTTTCATGAAATTGCGACTTATCCAATCCTGGTCTGCTCCCACTTCCATCGTGTCGGCGCTGGATCGTTTCTCTGGCGCCAGATGGACGCAGATGGACAAGGAGAACGATCATGGTCACCAAGCGGACGGTTGTCACCGCGAGGCCGGAATCGAACAAATTGAACACGGCGCACAAAACTCAAGGGTGGCCGCGTGTCACCGGCCTATCACACTCCGCCGAACCCGGCAGCCGCCTTGCGAGGCCCTTTCCGCTCGCCGGCGAACGGCGTCGGGCGACCCTTAGGCCCATCGGACGCCGCAGCGGCGCCTGGTTAACCCTGATCGACCTGATGGCAATTGCCGGCCTGTTTCTGACAACAGCGTTTTTCTATCCGGCGATGGCATGGCTTCTGCTTCTCTCATGAGGACTTCGAGGTCGATCGGACATTGATTGCTTCTGCATCAAACATGCTCGCTGGAATGGGCTCTCATCGCCCCCGTCATCATTGAGACGGGTCAGGACCTGAAGTACGAGAAGTGCCTTTCCTCCCGTACGCCATGTCGGCGAAGCTGCCGATGAAATGATGCATCCATAACCGGGTGGATCGGCCGCTGCTGGCAACGTCGTAGGGTGCTTCCTTTGGACTGTCCGAAGGCGGTGGCGCATGCCGGCCCAGAGGCTGCCGATGCGTCAGGTGCGCGAGACCCTTCGTCTGACTTTTCCGGGGACGTCGCTGGCCGGGAGATTGCCCGGCGGTTGGGATCGCGCCATCGACGGTGCGAGCGGTGGTCAGGTGCCTCTAATCGGTTCGATGCCGATGTGCCTGCGAGCCGACTTGTTTGGTGCCGGCGCATCAGGAATTCATTGCTATCGATCTCGATCGCCTCGCCTTCCCACCCCGCTCAACACACTCGGCGCCATGGACCGACAAGGCCACGTTCAAGTCATCCGCTGATTTGAGCATTCCGGACTACTTCAAAATGAGTTGATCGGTCCTGGTGAACCCTGACTTTTCGGCAATGCGTTGACTATGTCCCAGACCCGACAGGCGCCATATCGGCCGATCAACGGTGAGCTTATGAAGATGAGTATTGGGTCGACATTTTCGCGTCGCCACCTCGGGTTCGGGCTTGCCTCCATACTCGCAGTTCAAGCTGTTCCAGCGTTCGCTGCAGGGAAGCGCCATCCCCGAACGCCCACTGCGGCAGAGTTTCTTGGCTCTATCTATCAGCGCTATCGCGGCAAATCGTCCGTTGCCGGCCCCGGAATTGTACTCGCCGACGCCCAGTCGTTACGTAGCTACTTCACGCCAGGTCTTGCATCGCTCATCCTGGAGGACCGCGCTGCAGCGACCGAGCGGAACGAGCCGCCGGTGCTGGAGGGCGATCCTTTCATAGGCCACTCGGAATGGGACATTTCGGATCTCTCCATTGATGTGAAGGACATGGGTGCGTTGAAGGCGATCGGGATCGTAACCTTCTTGAATTTCGGCAAACCCGAAAAGGTGGTTCTGGAACTGCTCCGCTCGGCAAACGAATGGCGTGTTGCTGAGGTGAAATGGGATTCGGGAACCCTCCGCGGCGTTTATCGGCGCAAGGCCGCTTACCATCCGGCGACAGAAGAGTGAGGCGTGAGTTGGCTGAGCGCAGACCGTCGCTACCTCACTTGGACTAGAGACCGATGACAGGTGGACGTGCTGCGGTCGGCCGCCTTGACGAAAGAGAGCCCGCCGCCCCGAGCCGATTCCCCGCGGGAGATTCCGTCTTGCCAACCTATTGACCCCGCGGTTGGCGAATATACGCGCTGCCGGCTGCAGGCCGAGACCCTTACGCAGAGGTCCACGACAGGCGGTGCAACCTTTCGCTGCCCTCTCGGCGATCCCGGCAATGTCGCCCTCGCCAATATCGGATGGCGATTCAAGACTTTTTCCGCGCCTTCATGCCCGCAAAGCGTTCGGCGACGCGGCCTCCACCGAATGGCCGCCATCGCGCCCATGATGTCTTTACCGGCCTCGGTAAGGCGGGGCCCCGCGATCCGGCCGCCGGCGGACATCCGGTTTCCGGTGCGAGGCCGCCGCCGCGGCACTCGGCCGGGGGGGGCGGTGCACCCTCGCCCGGCTTGCGCGCAGGCGCGGCGGCCCGAACAGCAGCGGAAGCGTCGAGAGCAGATGAGGCGATGTCAGAACGTGGATCCGGTGGTCTGGAGATGCTGAGACGGACAGCCAGCGGCGCCAACCACAAGGGTGAGAGTGGGAGCAGCTCAGCAAGTTGCGGGCCGCCCTGGACGGGAACCGGAGGGCCGCCGTGGGTCACGGATTTCACGTGGTGATAAGTCCGAAAAGCCGCGCGCCCCGAAAATCAGAAACAGGTGATGCCTGCCGGTGTGGCCTGGGCCCAAATCAAGGTCTTGGTGGTCGTCACCGCTTGCGCCTGTCCGTGACGGTCGAGGGCAATCCAGCCGAATCGGGCTCGATACCGCCTCCCTTCGCCAAGGACCCGCTGGGTGGCCGCCTTGAGCGAAAAGCCGGACTCCAAAAAGGCGCAAATGCGCGCGGCCACGCCATGCTCTACGATTTCTTCGCCAACTCCGGTGACCGAAACCGCGCCCAAGCGATTGGCGAAATTTGCCGCGATTGTCGGCGTGTCTGAAACACGGTGGGGATATTCGAAACCTCTTCCACCAGTCGAAGTTGCGGCCGCCAGGTGGTGGTTTCGGTCGAGAGCGACCGCGCCTACCGTGCCTAATTTTCCCTGCCGTCGGCGTTTAAAATCGGCACGGGCGCGCGGCGTAAAGGGCGACGTGAATTGGAGCCCGGCTTCGCGGGCAAATTGGCGGGCTCCGGCTTCGGCCAGCACGCGGTCACCACGCGCCTGGAGGAGTTTGGCTAGCCGAACGGGGTTCTTCACTCCCTCCACGTTCAGGCACCCGGAAAAACGCAGGCGGCGGCCGTCCATCAGCGAAGCGCTCATGCGGATCTTGCCGTCGCTCTGGATCTTGGATCCTAAACCCGCGTTGTACAGGGGATCATTTTCCAACAGTTCGACCGCTCGCACGACGGCCGTTACGGCGCTTCCACCTCGGGCCAGCGGCGGATAAACCTCCTCGAGAATCCGTTTGAGAGATTCGACGTAGGCTCGGTAACGTTCCTTATCGATGGCCTTGGTGCCGGCTCCGCCGTGAACGAGGAGTAGAGGAACGCGCATAAGGTAAACCTCCTTCAGTTTGAAAAATCAGGGTACACCCGAAGGCCAGTTCTTCCCTGCAAGCGGCGACGCAGCTTGCTTACCTGCCTGCTCCCCGCTTACAACCAGATTGACCAATTACCCAGCGAGTCCAGATGAAAAAGCTAAATCGTTCCGGCAATTGCGTGTTCGACCAAGAGCGGGATGCAGCCCAGTTGAGCGAGGGAATTTCTGAAGCGCACACTCTGAACTGAGCGAGCGGAATCCCGTCTGCCGCGCTATTCTGACGTCAGCGATCGCAGGTTCCGTTACAGGCGCACCAATTTTGCTGCAATGGGAACGAAGGCAGGACACGGCTGCAATCTGTCGAGAACTAGCGGCTGCCGGGGCGAGACGCCTTCGTTGTTCTGACAGCGCGCCCCTGACGGCCGGCCGCAATCAAGAATAGATGCTCGGGCCTAATGCCGCCTCGATCGAGCTTGGCCCGGAGGCCTGTCCGATAGAGGGGCAGACCTGCTCATCCTGTTAATCATCATACCACGATAAAGTCCCGACTTTAAAATTAGATTGTGGGCTGACATTTGTCTCCAACGGACCTTGGAGGCTCTGCTGGCGGCTGTGTCGTGACCGAGTTCCCGGCTGGGCCAGCTCCGCCCCTTTGAGGCAGCTGATCAGCCGTCGGCCTGATCAATTTATGGCTGGTGCCGCATCTATCTTTGCAGGAGACGAACCATGACGGATACGACGATGTTGCTCGCAGGAAAGCGGGTGATCGTGATCGGCGGTAGTTCAGGCATTGGCTTCGCGGTCGCCACGCTCGCCCGCCAGCTAGTCGCCGCTGTGGCGATCGCGTCCAGTAATGCCGCCAGTGTCAATGCGGCCGTCGAACGCCTGACGGGAGCGACAGGTTATGTTGTCGATCTGAAAGACGAGGGTAGCATATCTCGCTTCCTTTCGCGTCTTGAACCGTTCGATCATCTTGCGATCGCGGCGGGCGACTTCGATAAGAGGCAATTTGCGGCGACGCAGGACCTCGACCTCTCTGTCGGCCGCGAAGCCTTCGAATTGCGCTTCTGGGGGTCATTCGCGGTCATCAAGAATGGCCGCCATAAAATGGCTCAAAACGGTTCGATCACCCTGACGAGTGGCATGCTCGCCCATCGTCCGTCCAAAGGGTCTCCGCTCCCTACTGCAGTGACAGGGGCAGTGGAACATCTTGTTCGCGGCCTCGCCGTTGACCTCGCGCCGCAGCGGATCAATGCGGTTTGTCCGGGGCTAACTCATACCGACCTTGCAAAGCGGGTGCCAGGGCGAATAGAGGCGGCGACGGCCGTCTTGCCCTTGCCACAGGCGGCGTCTCCCGCCGAGGCTGCTACGGCTTATGTCTACATAATGCTGAACGGCTACCTAACCGGTCAGGTCCTTGCAGTGGATGGCGGTGGCTTGCTGGTCTAAGCGGCGGCTCGTTGGTCTCATAGGCAAACGACAAGGCGTCGAGCGAATACGCTCCTTACCATAGAGATATAGAGAAATTATAGAGAATAATCACCAAAACAGACGCCGATTGGTCAAGCTCCGTTGCCCGGCACTGTCAGCGGCGCCGATCTGCGTGAGGCAGACCTGTCGGGCATCGCGCTGACGAGCGTACGCTACGGTCGAAAGCAGGTTACCTCGCAGAAACTGCGGACGGTATGGCCGGTATGAGCGTGGGGTCGGCCGCGTTTGTTGGGTTTGAAACGCTCGGCTTTTGGTCGAATGCTCTGACCGCAACCATCGCGACGCGACGCAACTCCTCGCGATCCGCACCTGAGGTGGCAAAAACCCCCATACCGGCAATGACGGCGGACACGAATTTCGCCAACGCCGTCGGATCGTCGTCCGTCGCAAGGTCGCCCTCCTCCCGCGCACGGATAAAGCGCTCGCGAAGCTGCTGCTCCTTCTGCGCCCGCCGCGCCGCGAGTTCGAACGGCACATTCTCCGATCCGGCACCGCAGGCGAGCCCCCCGGCGACCAAAAGACAGCCTCGAGGATTGTTGGGATCGGTCTGCAGATCGGCGATACGCAACAACGTGCGCTCCACCGCTTCGCGCGCCGTGGACGCCGCGAGGGCCTCGGACAGGAACTCAGCCTGCCGTTGTGTATATCTGTCAAGTGCGGCCTTGAGTAGCCCCTCCTTGCTGCCGAACGCGGCGTAAAGGCTCGGTGGATTGATCCCCATGGCGCTCGTCAGTTCGGCGACCGTCGCCCCCTCGTAGCCGCGACGCCAGAACACTTCCATTGCCTCTTCCAAGGCCTGTTCGGTATCGAACCCGCGGGGCCGACCCATTGTCATTATTGTTTCTCCGACTATTTTTTTAGCGATCGATACAAATGTCCCTTGACGGATTCGGAACCCCCGCACATCTGTAGCGATGCTTACAAATATAGGAGCCCACAGTCATGGGTCAACGGACATTGTCATCGATTTCTAAAGGGCTTCGTCGCTGGACAGCCATTGGCCTCGTGAGTGCCGCGACGGTCGCTGGTATTGGCGTTGCGGTCACCGGAAATACAGCGCGGGATGCGCAGGCGAGCCGCGACGCCGGCGCTATCGATCCGGCGGTACCTGTTTCAGTCGACCAACTGGCACCCCAGACCGTCAATCCATTTTCAGAATTCTCGGGCCGCATCAACGCGGTCGACTATGCCGAAATTCGCCCGCAAGTCGTCGGCCGCATCACCGAAATCCGCTTTCGAGACGGCCAGTCGGTGAATGCCGGCGACGTTCTGTTCGTCATTGACCCGCGGCCTTATCAGGCGGCCGTCGCCAAGGCCGAGGCCGATCTCGCCACTGCGGTCCACAACGCCAAGTTCGCGAAGCTCGAGAGCGACCGCGCCAGCCAGCTCATCAAGCCCGGAGCGGTGTCGCAGGAGAACTACGACCAGCGCGTTAATAACCAGAATGTGGCCGACGCGGCAGTGAAATCCGCCGCGGCGGTGCTGGCATCGGCCCAGGTGAATGTCGACTATGCCTTTATCAAGGCGCCGATTTCCGGACGCATCAGCCGCGCCGAAATTACCGTCGGCAATCTGGTCGGCTCGCCGACCGCACCCCCTCCCCTGCTCGCCTCCATCGTCTCAGACGGTGGCGTTTATGCCGACTTCGAAGTGGACGAGCAGACCTACCTCAACAGCGTCCGCAGCTACGGTCACACACAGGAACAGCAGCAGAAAATTCCTGTCGAGGTCATGATCCGCGGCGACACGCAGGTGTTTCGCGGGCACCTCCTGAGCTTCGACAACCGGATCGATACCGCCTCGGGGACGATCCGCGCCCGCGCCCGCTTCGACAATACCGATGGAACTCTCACTGCGGGCATGTATGTGTCGGTGCGTATGGGCGAAGGCGCTATTGACGATGCGCTGGTGGTGCCGGAAAGCGCGGTGGGCAACGACCAGAGCAAGCGCTTCGTGTTCGTTGCAAACGACGGCGACAAAGCCGAGTACCGGGCGGTTCGTCTTGGTCCTCAGGTTGATGGCAAGCGTGTCATCCTCACCGGGCTCAAAGCAGGCGACCGGGTCATCCTCGATCACCTGCAGCGTCTTGCCCCCGGCGCTCCGGTGCGCCCGCAAATCAACGCGTATCGGCAAACTGGCAGTCGCACTGCGCGCAACTGAGCGACATCGCGAGACGGCGGGAGAACGATCATGTTGTTGTCGAAGTTTTTTATCGATCGGCCGATTTTTGCCGGGGTCATATCGATTGCGATTTTTCTTGCCGGCCTTATCGCGATGCCGCAGCTGCCGATCTCGGAATATCCCGAGGTCGTGCCGCCATCGATCGTGGTGACAGCGTTGTTCCCGGGCGCCAATCCGGAGACCGTCGCGAGTACGGTGGCAACACCGCTCGAAGAACAGATCAACGGCGTCGAGGACATGCTCTACATGTTCTCGCAGGCAGCAAGCGATGGCACGCTGACATTGACAGTCACCTTCAAGCTCGGCACCGATCCCAACCTTGCTCAACAGCTGGTCCAGAACCGCGTGAACCAGGCGCTGCCGCGTCTGCCTGACGTGACGCGGAATCTCGGCGTGACGACGGTGAAGAGTTCGCCTGATCTCACCATGGTGGTGCACCTGAAATCGACGGGCGATCGCTATGACATGCTGTACCTGCGCAACTATGCGGTGCTCAACGTCAAGGATCAGCTCGCCAAGATCGAAGGCATCGGCAGCGTTCAGCTGTTCGGTTCTGGCGATTATGCGATGCGGCTGTGGCTCAATCCGCAGAAGATCGCCGAGCTGGGACTTACCGCCGACGATGTGGTCAATGCCGTGCGCCGGCAGAATGTGCAAGTGGCGGCCGGTCTGGTGAACGGGCCGCCTTACAGCCAGAGAGGCGAACTTCAGCTTCCAATCAATGTCGACGGAAGGCTCTCCGATCCGGAGCAGTTCGGCCAAATCGTCATCAAGAACAAGAATGGCGTCGTTACGCGCTTGAGTGATGTCGCACGCGTCGAGATTGATGCATCGGCCTACAGCTTGCGCTCGCTGCTCGATAACCAGCAGGCCGTCGCAATTCCGATCTTTCAGGCGCCCGGTTCGAACGCGATCCAAATCTCCAATCGTGTTCGCGCGACGATGGAGGACCTCAAGCAGAACTTCCCCGAGGGTATGGATTACAGCATCGTCTACGACCCGACCGTCTTCGTGCGGGACTCGATCAAGGCCGTGGTGCACACGCTTCTCGAGGCCGTCGGGCTCGTGGTTTTGGTGGTCATCCTGTTTCTTCAGACTTGGCGCGCCTCGATCATCCCCCTGCTTGCCGTGCCGACCTCCATCATCGGCACCTTCGCTGCGATGTATCTTTGCGGCTTTTCGATTAATGCCTTGTCGCTCTTCGGCCTTGTGCTGGCTATCGGCATCGTTGTCGACGATGCGATCGTGGTTGTCGAGAACGTCGAACGCAACATCGAGGCTGGTCTCAATCCACGTGACGCCACCATCAAGGCAATGAGCGAAGTCACCGGCCCGATCATCGCAATCGCGCTGGTGCTGTGCGCGGTGTTCGTGCCGATCGCGTTTATCAGCGGCCTCACCGGCGAGTTCTACCGGCAATTCGCGTTGACAATCGCGTTTTCGACGATCATTTCCGCATTCAACTCCCTCACCCTATCGCCCGCACTGTCCGCGCTCCTGCTCAAAAGCCATGCAGCGAACAAAGACCCTCTGGCGCGCGGGATGGAGAAGGTGCTTGGCCCGTTCTTCAGCCGGTTCAATCGCGCGTTTCGCGCCAGCTCGTCCGGGTACAGCCGTGGCGTCGGCGGCATCCTCTCGCATAAGGCCGGTGCTGTCGCGATCTACGCGATCCTGCTTGCCGCAACCGTCTTCGTCTTCCGCACGGTGCCGCCGGGCTTCGTGCCGCTGCAGGACAAACAATATCTCGTGAGTTTTGCCCAGCTCCCGCAGGGCGCCACGCTTGACCGTACCCAGAAAGTGATCCGGGAAATGTCGGAGATCGCCTTGCAGGAGCCGGGGGTAGAAAGCGCGGTCGCGTTTCCCGGGCTTTCGATCAACGGCTTCATCAACAGCGCGTCGGCCGGCATCGTCTTCGTAACCCTCAAGCCGTTCGAAGAACGCACGTCGCCGGACCTTTCCGGATTTGCGGTTTCGCAGAAGCTTCAGGCCAAGTTCGCGGCCATTGCGGACGCCACCATCGCGATCTTTCCGCCGCCGCCCGTAAACGGTCTCGGCACCATCGCGGGCTTCAAACTGCAGGTCGAGGATCGCACCGACCAGGGCAACGAGGTCCTCAGTCGCGTCATCGGCGAGGTCCAGGCCAAGGCCGCGAAGACGCCGGAGCTGGCACGTGTCTTCTCCAATTTCAACATCACCGTGCCGCAGCTCTATGCTCACATCGATCGCATCAAGGCGATGCAGTTGGGCGTCGAGGTGCAGGATATCTTCGACACCATGCAAACTTATCTCGGGTCGATCTACGTGAACGACTTCAATCGCTTCGGACGCACATACGAAGTGATCGCCCAGGCCGACACGGCGTTCCGCGCCAAGCCAGACGACGTCCTGCGGCTGCAAATCCGCAATTCCTCGGGCAAGATGGTGCCGCTAGGTGCCGTGATCGACCTCAATCACACCACAGGACCAGACAGCGCACTGCGCTACAACGGCTTCCGCAGCGCCGACCTCAACGGTGTGCCGGCACCCGGCTTTTCGTCCGGCCAGTCGCAGGCAGCGATTACCAAAATCCTCAACGAGACGCTGCCCAAAGGGATGCGCTTCGAGTGGACGGATTTGACCTACCAGGAGATTCTCGCCGGCAATACCGCGCTGTTCGTGTTTCCGATCTGCGTTCTGCTGGTCTTCCTCGTGCTTGCGGCACAGTACGAAAGCCTGTTCCTGCCGCTTGCGATCATCCTCATCGTTCCGATGTGCCTGTTCTCGGCAATCACCGGGGTCTGGCTCACCGGCGGCGACAACAACGTATTTACCCAGATCGGCCTGTTCGTCCTTATCGGCCTCGCCTGTAAGAATGCAATCCTGATCGTGGAGTTTGCACGCGAACTCGAACTGCAGGGCCGACCGACGGTGAGCGCCGCGATCGAAGCCGCCGGCCTGCGGCTGCGACCGATCCTGATGACGAGCTTTGCTTTCATCATGGGTGTGGTGCCGCTCGTGCTGTCCACCGGAGCCGGCGCGGAGATGCGTCATGCGATGGGCGTCGCGGTCTTCTTCGGGATGCTGGGCGTCACATTCTTCGGGCTGTTCCTCACGCCGGTTTTTTATGTGCTGCTGCGCAATTTGACCCGGATGAAGCCACTCAAGGGCCACCGCCTCGAGGCGAAGGAGGGTCTCGTCAAGGAGGCGCACTCGATTTAATCGGTGGTAACGTGGTTGATTTAAGCTACGTTGAATGGGGCGCCGTTGCGCCCGGGCAGGCTGCATTGACGGGCCGGCCGTTTTGATTATTTCCAGTAATCGTGGCGCCAAAGGTAATGCTAAGCATGAGAGCCTCTCATGCCGCCTGGACCAAGTTCCGGCCAATCTACCCCCGGCAAAGGGCGCCAATCGGCTTGCACATCAAGCAATGACTGCCGGTGTCTTTGGCCGGTCAGATTCCGCACCGTGCATGCCGCGGCGTTACGCGCCAATCAGACGCGGCAAGAGCCCGGAGCCTCGCGGCCGTCGACATGCCGTGTTGGCCCGCACCGTGATCGCTACAGTCATTGGCGTATTGCGAGTTTTGGCGCCGTCTGCGATTGCCTGAGCCTTCTAGATTGCTTCCAGCAGCATTGCGCCGTATTGAAACGCGTAGGCCATAAGAGAGGCGGGGTCTGACAGGTACAAGATGCCGCAATCGTTCTGGCGAGCATTCAAGTCCCTTGGGCTGCGGCTGGCCGAGCCGAAGCGACCAAAACAGCGGGACAACGCTGCCCGGCGCAGTCATGGAAGCCTCCGAATGGCTGCCTAAGCGAAATCGGCTCGTCCAAGGTGCAGGACGGCACTCTGACGCTCACCAATAGAGCGCGCGCGAACTCGATAGCGCGGCACGCTTTAAATCCTAGCCGACGGCATCACGGTTGCGGGGGCGAACTGTGCGGCGTTGCCGGCCAGTTCGGCGACAGTCAGGCGGCAGCGGCTGACCCAGAGGCGCGTCGAGCGGCTGCGCTGTGCGACAAATCACAATTGAGGTTTCCAGGAACCTGTGCAATCCGCTTCTGCAGCGGGGTCGTCCCCCACCAAGGGAGATGGCAGGATCAAAGGGAGATGGCAGGATGAGGACGTTGATGGGCGGCGTGGTGCTGCTCGCCGTGACAGCGACGGCAGTTGCAGCGGTCGAACTGCAGACTTCGCCTTTGGTCGAGCAGTTCTCCTACAGCCGGGTTCCGATGCCGCCGCTGCCGCCACAGTATCAGAACCATTGCGACACTGTTAATGGTCACTACGTCTGTGCCGATCGCTGCGGCACCGACTATCAGGTCTATTACTGCCCAAACAGCGCCACTGGCTGTTGCCACGTCGGACTCGGCTACTGCGACGCGGGGGGAAAAGTGCGCTGCGCCTCGTCGTCGTTTGACGCCCGGCTCCACTAAGCGCTCCTTTCGTGGACACAATTGCGAAGTGAGGCAATCAAATCCGATTAAATTGCACCGCCGACAACGGCGAACCACAATTTCCCAAAAGATCTGTCTGAAGCAAGAGGCGCGTCGGCCACTTGAGGCCGGCCCACGCCAAAAGCCGTAAGCGGCGGGGCCCGGCTGCCGCAGCGGCCATTCCGATCCAAAGATGGCGTCGCACATGCGACACCTCCCTTTGGAACACAGGGGCAGCCTGACGATTAGCCGGGCTGCCCGAGTGGCCGCTACTCGACGATCAACAACCGGCCTCGCCCCTCAGCGTCAAACGCGGTCTCAGGCCTCGATCTTTCGCGATCAGGTCGCCAGCCCGGCGGGCCAACGAGGTACGACCACCGGTCCCGCCACGACCGCGCGTGCCACAAATCGCCAACCAGCGCCGCCCATTCATGAAAGGCGATGACAACGGGGTTATTGGACCGCAGCGGCTCTACCAGCCCGTAGCGGCATGGCAGATCGTCGCGCTCGGCCACGAACGTACCGAAGATGCGGTCCCAAATGATGAGCACACCGCCATAGTTGCGGTCGAGATATTCGGGATTGGCGGCATGGTGGACGCGATGGTGTGAGGGCGTGTTCAGGACATATTCGAGCCAGCCGAGCCTTGGAATCCATTCCGTGTGCAGCCAGAATTGATAGAGCAGGTTCAGCGAGCCGGCGATGGCAACTGCTTGTGGCGCGAAGCCGAGCCAGATGAGCGGCACGTAGAAGATGGCCGCGCCGGTCAGCCGGCCGGTCCACCCAAAGCGGTAGGATGCGGCAAGATTCAGCTCATTTGAAGAATGATGGACAGCATGCGTCGCCCAAAACCAGCGAACGCGGTGGCTGCAGCGGTGGAACCAGTAGTAGCAGAAATCCTGGCCGATCAGGAGCGCAACCGCCGCGCCAGCCGTGTCGATTGGTATCGTGAACAGATGGTGGCGGTGAGCGAACGCAGACGCCGGTGCAGCAATGCTCAGGCTGAAGAACGTCAATACGATATACTGGCGTCCCAGAGCGTCGGCGAGCGAAGCGAAATAGGCGCGCCAATTGTAGCTGCGACGCATCACTAGGGCCAGAACCAGGCCCTCCAGGGTCGCAATCACCACCACGAC
>JASHRR010000536.1 GCA_030037185.1 Xanthobacteraceae bacterium
GGCTGATGAACCATCGCACCTATGACGGCCAGCGCTTCTCGCCGCTTTCGCGCATCAACCGGGACAACGTCAAAAACCTCAAGCTTGCCTTTGCGGTGCCGCTGGGTGGCCAAGTCGGCAACGGAGCGATCGAGGCGACGCCGCTTGCCGAGAACGGCTTCCTCTACATTACCGATTCCTTAGGCGTGCTTTACAAGATCGACGCCACTTTGGGCAATGTCGGCCGCGTCGTCTGGACGATGGACCCCAAGCAGGACAGGCCGCTGATGAACCGCGGCGCGGCACTGTGGGGCAACCTCGTCATCTCGCCGGCCAACTGGCCTGCCCGCATTGTTGCCACTGACAAGGATACTGGCAAGGTGGCGTGGGAGACCAACGTGACGGATGGTCAGCCACAGCTTGGCATCACAGCGGCACCGCTCGTCATCAAGGACCGCGTCATCGTTGGTGCCTCTTTGGGCGACCTCGGTCTGCGCGACTGGATTGCGGGACTGGACGCAGCGACTGGCAAGGTGCTGTGGCGCAAGTACACGGTGCCTGCACCCGGCGAGCCCGGCAGCGAGACTTGGAAAGGCACCAACAACGCTTGGCAGACCGGTGGTGGTGCAGTTTGGGTTACCGGGACCTATGATCCCGATACCAATCAGACCTTCTGGGGAACCGGGAACCCGGTGCCGCAGTACGATCCCAGATATCGGCCGGGCGACAACCTTTATACCGACAGTGTCCTCTCTTTGAGTCCCGAAAGCGGGAATATGAACTGGTATTTTCAGTATACGCCAGGCGATATGTGGGACTACGACGAAGTTGGGACCCACATCCTCATCGACGGCACCATCGTTGATCAGCCCCGCAAGCTGATCACCCATTCGGCACGCAACGGCTTCCTCTACACGATGGATCGCTTCAACGGCCAGATCATCGGGGCAAAGCCATATTTGGATAATGTCAACTGGACCAAAGGCATTGACCAGAAGACCGGCAAGCCCGTTGACTACGACCCGTTAAAAGACATCCAGTCCTATGCGGGAATCGGCAATCTCAATAGCACTGAGCCGCTCAAAAAGGTCTGTCCGTCGGTCATCGGCGGCAATAATTTCTGGCCGAGCTCCTACAGCCCCAGAACCAGGCTGCTTTACGTCCCAGCTGTGACGACTTGCGGGAAAGTCCGGGTCGTACCTAACAGGCGCACTGGGCCAGTCTTTAGCGGTGGCATTTTCTCGACCGACGAGCGATTCGAAAGCAACCTGACGGCGGTTGATCCCCTCACTTTCGAAATCAAAGGCAACAAACACTTCCGTTATCCAACCTTTTCAGGCGCGCTTTCGACTGGTGGCGGGCTCGTATTCCTGGCGCTATTCGACGGCACCGTGGCGGCGTTCGATGACACGACCCTGGAGCAACTGTGGAAGATCAATGTGGGGTCGGGCTTCACCGCCCCTCCCATGACGTACGAGATCAACGGCACGCAATATGTGGCGATTGCGTCGGGTCCCAGCGGCGTAATGCGGACCGTCCAGCCGCCGGAACTGAAGCAAATGCGCCAAGCGACTGTGCTGTACGTTTTCAGCTTGTAAAGCCGGCTTGATCCCAATTTCCGGGTCCGGGCGAATCGGTTTAGTCCCCTTCCAGTTTTACTTGGAGGGCTTGCGTCCAGACGCGTGCCAACGGTTGGGACTTCCGCTGGGGTAACGGGTGCATACCCCAGATCGTTGGCATCGTGACCGCTGCATCTCAGATAAGCTGCCGATATGCTGCAACGCCAAAGTCGGCAGTATCGGGCCGCGCTACCTGCGATGAGACTCAAGCCAGATTTACCAAGACGCGCCGTAAAGCCCCCGGATTTATCCGCGGGGATATAAGGCGCGGCGTCGCGTAGCGACGCTTGTGTTGGCCAGATCCGTGAGCCGTCGATGGCTCAGCTGCAACGACCTCGACCGAATGACCGTGGCGTCACAAGGAAGGTCTCGACCTGCACTCGCAGATTGTGCAGCAGCTTTGCAAGCAATACGACACCTCGCGCAAACAGCACTGTAAGCCCTGGTTGGGTCGGCGCAAAACGTAGGGCACCCGTCGTTCTCTCGGCTGGGTGCCGTTTAATCACCAAGCCCTGCAATTGCGCGACGGCGCTTTCGTCTTTCGCGCCGAACGCTATGACGTTTGGCTGCATCGCCCATTGCTGGGAGGCGCCAAGATCGGCTGCGGCTCCAGCTCGCAAGATTCGGGAGGGCGCTGGTATATCAACGTGCCGGTCGAGGTCCAGGAGGCGACGCAGGCCGTCAACAATCGGGTTGGTATAGACCTCGGAACCAAGACGCTGGCGACGCTGTCCGGTGGCGCCAAGAACGCCATGCCTGTGTTCTGCCGTGCCAGTGAGGCCAAGCTTGCGACCTCCCAAAGAGCTAGAAAGAGCAAGCGGGTTAAGGCTATTCACGCCAAGATCGGAAATCGCGGAAAAGATTTTCTCCACAAGCAGACGACGAAGCTTGTGCAATTTGGGTTCATTGCCGTTGGCAATGTTAGCCCATCGAAACTCGCTCGTACCAACATGGCAAAGAGCGTTCTCGATGCCGGGTGGTCGGACCTGAGGACCAGGCTGACGTGGAAATCGCGATTGCGCGGGGGCGGCATGTGTCTTGAAGTTCCTGAGCGTCCGACTACCCAAACCTGTTCGGAGTGCGGTTGTGTGCCGCCTTGGAGGAGGTATCGCAGGCCTGCGAATAAGAGGCTGGACTTGCGACGATTGCGGTGCGGCTCGTGATCGTGACGTAAACGCTGCATAGAACATTCTCCGCCCGGGGCTACAGGCGCTTGTTGAAGGAACCCTACGGCTGCGGCAGGGCGGGTAGAAGCCCCCGGCTTTAGCGGTCACAATTTACGTTGGGACCGCGCAGGCGATCGTTGATCAAGCCGTTCGGAACGGGCTGTTGCGACGGTCTCAAAGCTTCGCGTTGCCATCTTTGGCTTCGGCCTGGTCCGTGCACAGCCCGCCTAGCGCGACCAGGGCATGGCGCTCAGTAGCGTGATTGCGGTTGAGGCTGGTGGGTATAGGCGGATCAGATTAACCAAACAAGCTAGACGCAAGCGCCATCAAGACGAGAAACATCTCGAAGGCGCTCTGGCCTCCAGGCCAAGGGACGCGCTGCGGCCGCGACCAGGGCTTCGAGATCGACCGATCGAGCCATAATCCGGTCGCCCAGAGCGCATAAGTCAGGCCGAGTCGATGTCCGTCCTGAAGCACTAGCGCGAGCCATGGCGGCAACGGCAGCGGGCCGACATGCGTTGCCAGAAGAGAAACGACGCCGGGCCGCAAGGCGTGTCGGATCAGCGCGATCGTGATGCTTACCCAGGCGGTCGTGAGCGCAAACCCCAGCACGACGCGGAAGCGCTGGTCACACAGAATCTGCTGTGGCTCCCAGCCGACCCGGTCCGGTACCATCATCCCGAGCCAGCGCCGCACACACATTAGGCCGACCAGCCCCAGAACAATGGCCGCAAACCCCAGGTCCCAGAGGGCGAGACTCGGTAATTCATGCGTCATTCCAGCGTCGCTCATCGCGTCTCCTGACGGCATCTGTCCCGCTGTATGGCTTCAACCTCTCGCCTATTTGTCACGCGTGAGGTCGCGGCGGTTCGATGTGTCGCGCAGCGCAGAGCCTTGATAATGCCGAACGCGGCAAATACCCACCGCCAAGACCCCTGAAGCGATTCGAGGAACAGTCGAGCAGGTCCTTGCTTCGCGCTCGTGACCCGATAGGGCCGAACGTCGATTAGTTCTGAGAATGTCTGGCATCAGAACATAAGGCATTCCAAAGACTGCCCATGAACTACTGCCCATCTGACCGCCGTAGCCACTCGTTGCTGATATCCCCGCGAACTTCGTAGTCAGCGGCGGTCGCCTCGTCCCATGGCTCGCCAGCCGGCTCTCGTGGGTGCCTCGATACGTCGTCTGGCATCTCGTCTTCGCCGGTCACCGCCTGGTAGGCCCTGTGCGCTGCGTAAGCCAGTTCTTCATAGAAGAAATCAACACCCGTCCCGGCTGGGGAGCGAGACTGTTCGGATCGTTCAACGCGTCATAGTAGGCCTCTCGTCCAGGGCCGATCAGACCGGCGCGGAAATCCTCGAAGCCGTCGTCGCCGCACCCCCCGCCGATAATGTGAGCTGCAGCCCAGAGATCCCAGCGGTAGGCGTTGAAGAAAAGAGTAGTGAAGACCGATTGAATGCGATGATCTCCCCGGCCGGCAGCGTCTGCAGTTTCTCCTTCAGGATTTTCGCCTGGTCCGCCTGTTGTTCCCTCGCCTCCGCGTTGGCAGCTTCCGTCGGAGCCCAGAACGCCGTCTCGTCCATGATCAACCCCCCATGAGTTAAGGTGGTCTAGTCTATCTTGCAATGATGCAACTTGCTGAAGCAAAAGCCCTCACGGGCCAGCCACCACTTGGGCGATTGTAGGCGCCACGGCGATCGGTGTGCCGAATATAGCTGCCGACCTTGTGGTGCAGGGTCGGCAGGTGATCGACGTCGCGTTCGCCGAGACAGATCGATATCGTGTGACCTATGTGTCGTCGGAGGTCTGCTAATGCAGCCGGTCAATGGTCAATCCAGACCTCCCCTCGCCAGCTAGGTCTGACACCGAGCGTTGGAAAGGTGTCGTGCCTGCCAGCGGCGGCCCGCGCAGCGCGTCGATGGACGCGGCGTATCGGTGATTTCCGAATTCATGCTTGGGTCAGGGCGCAGAAAGCCGAAAAGTCGAGGCGCGCATGCCCCGGCGGAGGCGTACTCACGTCGATCGAGGACGCGCCGGGGAGCTATGTGAAGGTGTAGAGCTGAAGCCGCTGGTGTTGCATCGCTGGCTGGGAAAAGCGCCCGCTATTTCAGCCTTGTCACCTTGAGGCCCGCGACGTCCCACGCCTCCAGCCCGCCGCGGTACCATGAGACGTTCGGGTACCCGAGAGCGACAAGCTCAATCGCAAGATTACGGGCATCCCAGAAAGCTGCGTTCCAGGAGGAAGTTATCACGCGTCGTGTTCGATCGCCGCGCAGCAACCGGTCGACCAGGACTTTGAGGGCTTGACGTTTCACATCGTCCAGCACTCCGTTTCGATACACGTCTGGAACAAAGTTGGTGCCCGGAATAGCGACGCGCAGGCATTTGCTGCAAATGGTCGACAGCAGGAGTGGCAAGTCGCCGCTCGCGCTGGCTTCTCCGTCACCAATCAGTGCCCGAAGCTCGGATGTCCTGATCGTCGAGACTCCGGGGGCGCCAACCGGCGTCCGGTCGATCAGGTTGGCCGACCGCACCCCTTCGGTCATCGGCAATCCGGTATCGGCGTCCTCCGAAACGTGGTCACGCAAGAGCGCCATGAAAGGCCCGCCGACCTCGCGAGCGTAATCCTCGACAGGAATGCCTACGGCGTAACGCAGCCATCGTGCAGTGGGAAGTCCACCTATACGCTTTCTGTACTCGAGGAGTTCGCGCTGTGCGTCTGCGACTTTTCCGACATGCGCGTAGGCGATCGCAAGATTCCAGGAGATTTGCGGACTGGAACCAGAGGACACCTCGTTCGCGATACGCAGCCAACGGATTGCTTCTTCGTACCGCCCGATACGAACGAGCGCCACGCCGAGCGCGAGATACCCCGTGAAACCCGTCCACATGCCGCGATCGAGCCGAATGGCCTCTTCCAGCAGCGGGACCGCTTCCGCCGACCGCCCGAGTGCGATCAGACACCAGGCGACAGGGATGCGGAAATGGCCATACGATCGGTTCAGCGCCGCGTAAGCCGCGAGCGCCTCGTCGGAACGCCCTTCGAAGCTCAGGATTCGCGCCTGCAGCTCGAGCGTCGATTCAGAATCG
>JASHRR010000537.1 GCA_030037185.1 Xanthobacteraceae bacterium
TCGGGTCGAACGTGGCACCGCCATGGTACCTGTCGGGGTGCCAGATTGAACCGAAACCGGACATCTTCCGCATTGCCCTATGTCAGGAGGTCTGAGCCTAGTATCTCCGAAACAGCGCCCGTGCGGTCGGCGCTCATCGTCGGCACGGCCGCGATCACGCTGCGGGCCTTACGGAGGAAACGCAAAACGACCGAGTCGACATCAGCGCTGGTCGCACGGTGGATGAGAATTTCGGGCGCGCGCTTGGCGAAGCTGTGCTGACGGGGGCGCATCGGCATGCGCCGGCGGGCGCTCGATGCCGGCAGGCTTGGACGCCGATTGATGCACAAGCCTCGCTGCACGATGTTGCGATGCATCGGTGTCGCGTCATTCCGGCGGGTTGGCGCGGAAGGTGTTCGCCAATCGCCGCCAATGCCGACGCCGGGCAATACCGAATGAAGACATCAGCGGCGGTCGCTAACTCCCAGCCATCCCCTCCTGTTCCGGT
This sequence comes from Xanthobacteraceae bacterium, assembly GCA_030037185.1. The sequence continues at coordinate 488 of JASHRR010000537.1, forward strand.
CCCGGCAAAATTTTTTGTGCAGACATGGCCGAGCCTGCGCAGCTGCCTATGTTTGAAAACGTCGCCGGACAGGTTCGACCATTCGGCCGGGAGCGCCTGCCCGGCTCGCCTTTGGAGCCTGCATGAAGCTCTCTGCCCTGGTCCGCGGCCTCAACAGAGTGCACGCGAGCCGAGCGGCCGGCTTTGTCGCCGCGACAATTGCCACTGTGGCGCTTATTGCCTGGTGGAGCGGGCTCGCGACGCTGTCGAGCTGGGGCCCGGGCTTCGCCACCACCAAACCTACGACGTTGTTGTGTGCCGCGGCCCTCGGCCTCGCGCTGGTGCATCCTGGCAAGGACTCGCGCTTGGCGTTCGCGGTTGGTCTGGTGGTGGTTGTCATCGCTACCGTCGATCTGCTCGATCAATTCGGCATCGATCTTGGCATCAACCACTTGAACCGGTTGCTGGTGCCGCGGGCTGCGGTGCCGGGACCTGAGACCTCCTTTCGGATGATAAACGGGGTGCCGGTGGCGCTCGCGCTCGCGGGCGGGTCGCTCGCGCTCAGCCGGTTCGAGAGGTATCATTTCGCCGCCACCGCCCTCGGCGTTCTTGCCGGCGTCATGCAAGTGTTCGCTCTGGTCGCCCATCTGAGCGGCGTCAATACGGTCTACGGCTGGGCGTTCTACGGCTTGATCAGGCCCCCAGCGCCGCTGACCGCGGTCGGCCTGCTTTGCGTCGCCGTCGCGATCGTTTTGCGGATCGCAGCGATGCCCGCGCTCCGCAAGCCGCGACCGCTGTCGCATCTGCTGATCACGCTCGGATGCGCGATCATTGCGCCACTGCTGCTGTTCGGGCTGTATACGGGAATTCGCATCACTGAGGCGCAGCTCCGCCAGGTTCGCAATGAGCTGATGAGTGAGGCACGTATTTTGTCAGCGGGAGTTGACCGTGAGATCATCAGCGAGATCGAGAGACTGCAGGCATTGGCCGCCTCGCCGTCGCTCCGCCAAGGCGACTTCGCCGAGTTCCAGCGCCAGGCCGAAGCCTCGCTGGCGTTCCAGCAACGCGGCAATATCGTGCTCGTCGATCGCAACATGCGGCAACTCGTCAATACCTTTGTGCCGTTCGGCAAGCCTTTGCCAAAAGCGGTTGTCCCTAAACCTATAGAGAGCACCTTCGCAACAGGTAAGCCGCAAGTGACCGGCCTGTTCATGGACCTCATCGTCAACCAGTTTCTGTACGGCATCACCGTGCCGGTAAAGATCGGCGGCGAGAACCGCTACGTCCTCGGGAGGTCGCAAGATCAGCACACCCTTGCGCGTCTGGTCACAGCAAATGAACTGCCGCCAGGCCGGCTGGCGGCGGTCGCCGACGCCGCCCACCGCATCATCGCGCGGTCCGAACAAGGGGATGCATTCACCGGCAAGGAGCTGCCGCCGGCGCAGTGGCATCGCGCAGGACCCGGCGGCGTATTCGCATTTACCGACCCCGCAGGGCAGTCGTCACTGCAGGCATACGCCTGGTCGGATTTGACCGGCTGGGAAGTCGCCGTTTGGGCGCCCAAGACTCTGCTAGAGGGTCCGGCTCGGGCGCTATGGTGGACCATCGCTTTGATGGCATCGCTAGCGTTTATGTTGGCGGTTGCGTTGGCGTCATGGCTGGGGCGGATCATCACGGGCTCGGTCAGGCATGCGGCTCGCGCTGCGATTGCTTCGACGGAAAGCGACTCGCCGTTGCCGGATGCGACACCCATCGTCGATGGTTAACACGCTAACGGCCGAGCTTCGAGAGCGCACCGATACGTTGCGCGAGAGCGAAGCGACGTTTCGTGCCCTGTTCGGTTTCAGCAGCGTAGCCAAAGTCGAGAGCGAGTACGAAACCGGCCGTTTCCTCCGCGCCAACGCCGCGATGTGCAAGTTCGTAGGCTACGGCGAGGCGGAGTTGCTCGCCCGCAGCCTATTCGACATTACCCATCCAGACGAACGCGAGCGTGACCGTGCGCTGCTTCGCCGCATGGTGGCCGGGCAATCAGCCGTTTTCGAGATGGAAAAGCGATACATCCGCAAAGACGGAAAAGTGGTTTGGGCGCACACGACGGCCAATCTCATTCGCGACAGGTTCGGGCAGCCATTGCGCTACACAGTCGTGGTGCAGGACATCAACGCTCGTAAGCAGGCCGAGCAGGACTTGCTGGCGAGCAAAGATCGTCTGCAGCTTGCCTTCAACGTGGCCCAACTCGGGTCCTACCAGTACGATCCGCGCCGCCGTGTGTTCTCCGGAGATGCTCGCGCTCAGGAGATTTTCGATTTGCCAACCAATGAGGCGACTTTCGAAGAGATTATGAATCTCGTGCATCCGGACGACGTGGAAACGGTTCAGGCCGACCTCGAGGCGTCGCTCGATCCCGCCAATCCGAGGCGCTCGGCGACTGAGTTCCGGCTTCGGCGGCGAAATGGCAAGATCCGGTGGGCGGAGACCCTGGGGCTTGCCTATTTCGAGGGCGGCGGGCCTGAGCGGCGGGCGGTGAGCTTCATCGGCACTTTGCAGGACATCACCGAACGCAAGGAGCGCGAGGAAAAGGAGCACCTCCTGATGCGCGAAATCAATCATCGCGCCAAAAACATGCTCAGCGTCGTCGATGCGATCGCTCACCAGACTGCCGTCAGGAGCCCCGAAGAGTTCGTCGAGCGCTTTTCCGAGCGCATCCAGGCGCTTTCAGCCAACCAGGACCTGCTCGTCCGCAACGAATGGAAAGGGGTCGACATCGCGGATCTGGTTTACGCCCAGCTTGCGCACTTCGCCGGCCTCATTGGCTCTCGCATTGTCGTGCAGGGTCCCAAGCTCCGCCTCAACGCAGCTTGCGCGCAAGCCATCGGGCTGGCACTCCACGAGCTTGCCACCAATGCCGGCAAATACGGGGCGCTGTCGACGGATGGCGGTCGTGTTGATGTCTGCTGGGGAACCGACGGCAATACCCTCACCATCAGCTGGACCGAGCGCGAAGGGCCGCCGGTGTCTGCGCCACCGCGACGGGGATTCGGCACCATAGTCATGGAAGCGATGGCGGCGCGGAGCGTGGACGGTAAGGTCGACCTCGACTATGCGCCGTCAGGCCTGACCTGGCGCTTGACCTGCCCGACAGGCCACGTGCTGGAATCTACGCCAACGGCAGCGGACATTCGGTGACCGCTCGCTCGTCCGAAGGCGACGGCTTCAAAGGCACCCCCGCGTTGATCGGCTCGATAATAGCAAAGCATCCGAGGTAATCATCGTTGGTGGCTCCCCCTCAACAGATCGCGCGTCAGCAGAACCGCCATGGGGCGCGAAACGGTGCGCGTATGGCGATAGGATCTCGATATCAGCGCGATCTCGTCCGGCTTGTCGATGATCACATAAGGCATGTTGATCGCGTCGATGACGCGCAGCAGATACAGTCCGTTCGAGATGTGATGCTTGTGGTGGTCCCCGGCTGCGCCGCGCATCGTCGCCATTACGAACAGGGGGATCTCGTAGGTGTAGTTGATCTTGGTGATGGCGTAGATCACCGTCATCAATCCGGAGGCGCCCATGAGCGCGACCGATCCCATGGCGCCCATATAGGCGCCCGAGCACAGCCCGATCGCCGATTCCTCGCGGTTGACCGGGACATGACGGAAGCGGTCGTCCCGCTTGACGGCATCGATGACGTCCATCAGCCAGTTGTCGGGAAGGCTCGCCACGAGCTTCACCCCGCAGGAGGCAAGTTCGTTTGCGATTTTCCCTCCGATGTCGTGCTCAGCGCCGGTCATTGGAATGAAGCCCTCCTCTGCGCTGCGTCATCTCTGGCGCCGCTGATAGCGCGCGGCGCACCGTTTCCGCAGTGATGGCAAGCGAGATATCGCGGGCGCGGGTGCCATGAAGCATCGATAACCGCAGTGGCGATTTGCGGCGGCGCGGCGATCATCCCGCTCGCTACCGCCCTCGACGAGGAATGGATTGTCAGGAGCTGGTGTTTCGATGAAGCTGATATCGAACGACGGCAGGTCGCCGGCGCGCGGCGTCGGGTAATCGATCAAGCTCGAGCTCCGAGTGGCAATGGTAGACGTCGTCGATGAGCGCCTGACCGACCACCCCGTGGGCGATACCGCCATGCACCGTGACTCTCCACGATCGTTGCGACAGGAGCAGGTCCGGCGGGGCATGCGGATCGCCTCTTATCCGCACAGGCCGCCGCCCGCCATCAATTCAACTTAAATACTGTTTTCAGCAACGCCTTGACGGCATCTTCAGTTGCATGGGTCGACGTTGCAGAGTAGGCGATGTGAGGATTTCGTCCGAGGCAATCATCCCCATAGGTGAAGGGCCTGTGCGTCGCTGTATTGACGATCCGGCCAACCGGTTCTTCTTTCAATACGCAATGCGTCGTCTGCGCATTCTGCGCAATCATAGGCGTCGCCGGCAATACTGGAAAATCATATGCATGCCAAGTGTCGGGATATTCGATCATCTGAATATCTTTGGCTGTTCGTTTGAGCCGGTTGAAATAAGCGCGGCAAGGGGCGATTTCCACATAGTCATCCGAAATACCGTGGAACATGCGGATTGGATGGTCGCTGACTTCGCTGTCGCCAATGTAAGTAGTGATGCACGGTGGATACAGCGCGATGTACGCCGCCGGATCGACTCCAGCAGGGTTCCAGAGCTTGTGAAATCTTTTCAAGCTGGCATAAAGCGTTGCTTGCCCGCCCCGAGAGAATCCCATAACTGCAATCCGATTTGGATC
>JASHRR010000538.1 GCA_030037185.1 Xanthobacteraceae bacterium
TGGCCGCGATCAACAAAGGTCTCCAGGAGGTCTGCCGGACGTTGAGATAGTTGTCGTTGATGGCCGACATGGCCTTGCGGAGGGAGGAAGGTTTTCCACCGCTTTGTTGACGCCGTAATCGTTGACGTTGATGCTTGCCGGTTATGTGCGCAGGATCAGGTGATCGCGGCCGTGTCACCGGATAGATTTGTCGATACGTATTGAAGAAGGCGACGACCAGCTCCGGCTGCTGGAAAGGTTGACTCGGCCCATTGAGCAGAATGCGGTCAAAACAACGATAGTGCCAACGGATGCTGTCTTTGTGGTGCTCGAAAAAGGAGTTCATGACCGCCTCCCAGCTGCCGTGCCGCAGCTGGGATCATAGCGGCTGTCTCCGCCCGTTAAACATGGCTTCGCCTTGATATCCCCTGTCTTTCCAATAGCCTCGTCCACTCTCCGGGGGTACGGGATATCAAGGGCGGAGCCCTTGGCTAGTTAGCGGCGCCTCGCTAAAAGTTGACGTCGCGCATCTCATTTGGGCAAGCGCTGGTCGGCAAGTTGCAGGCCTCGCCTATAATTCCCTTACCGGGCACAAAGACATAGCCCGGCCCACGAAAAACCGAAACCTTCGGCAGGACCGAGTGAGCGACGAGTCGGCGGTGATGCTGCGGCGCGGAATGCGCTGCCGAGCGTGCCTGTTGTTTCACGGTTTCGGCAGGCGTAGTAGAACCAGCCATCGCATCGGTGGCGATGGCAATTGGCGCGACAATTGTAGCCACGGCTGCCAGGAACACTATATTCCGCAACATGACAGTCTCCTCGTTTCGATATGCGCCCCTTGACTCGTTGATGCCGTTCTTAGCTGCTACTTGAAAGATAAATTGCCAGCGAGCCGGCGTTACTAAATTGGCGTTCAGAAGATTAAATTCGTTGTTAATGTCCGAAAAAGCGGCCAAAGTGTTAAGCCTTGGTATCGTGCTTGGCGGTGCGGGCGTTGATTGCGACCGCTCTGTTCTGCAAGACGTAATATGCGCCACTCTATCTTAGCACCGCATGTTTCTTTGCTGATCGATTTGGCTGAGCGGTTCATCGAGTTGCCTTAGATGCCGGCGCCCCCTCGAAAACGTCTTCTCGGCGCACAGCAGCGCCTGGCACTTCAATTCCTTGCCGGCACTCCATTCGGCGCTACCGAAACAGCCCTGTTCGTTAACGGTTTTAAGCGCCCGCTGTTAGTGCGCCTGCTCCGCGCGGGACTTATAACAACACAGCGCGAGATTACCGCTGGCGGGCAAACTATCGGCCGCGTCAGGATCACTGAGGCCGGTCGACGTGTGCTCGAAGGTTATTGAGCGCAGGCCAGGGCCGCGTGAGGCCCGACGCCCGTTACTCGACGGTATGTTCTATTAATGAAACTTGTCATAGAAATTTCTTATAACTTGTGTCGCTTTGACGACCATCGGCGGCAAACACTCAGTTAGTGCTGTACGTATGGCAGTACCTTCAAAACAGCCACGCCTCAGCGAAGAGCAACGCCATGCACTGGCGCTACTTACGAGTTTTCCCCACGGCATCACGGAAGACCGACTCGTCCTTGCCCACGGATTCGATCGCGACATGATTGCCGGCCTCGTCCACGAAGGCCTCGCAATGGTGCAGCACGAGACCATTGAGAGTGGCGACCGGACGATCGAGACCGTTCGCTTGATAATCACCGACGCTGGTAGACGGGCTATCCAACGTTGATCGAGCGCCGTCACGTCGGCCGTGGCGTAGCTGAATAGCAGGCCCGATGATTTTTCATTGCTTATCGAAAGCCATCTGCGTCATCATCGTCTCGCGGCTAATTCCTGACGGTGTGTGAAGGATGCTCCCGAAGCTATCACCATTACATCTCATATCGTGGGATATTGTCCACGCCGGTGCTAGAATCGAGTGGCTTGGTAGCGTTGAAGCCACCGACGAGCGTGATGCAATCGAAAGGGCCGCGAAGAAATTCAAGACGGACCTAAACAAACTTCTCGCGGTGAAGCGCAGCTAACTCAACTCCCGATCTCGGAGTAATGTATCTTGATTCATTCATGGGATCTGGGGCATTCGACCCTGAAGCTGTTGCCGCGATGTGCGAAGCTTTTTGATACTGCGTGCAACGAGATTCAAGAAATCGACCAGCCCGAGGTGAGGCGCGAAGTCATCGCCGAACAAATTATTGCAGCGGCGACAAGGTCGCACCGGATCGGAGAAGTTCGGTGGCAAGGCTGTGCCGCCTATGTCGCCTGCGACATAGGCGGCACTATGTAGCCCTCCGGACTATGTCGCGCACTTTCTGATTCCGCCGAGTTTTACGGCACAAATCTGCATGGGATCGCGACATAGTCCGCTCCTTCCGTCAACATGTGGTGGGGAAGGAGTCGACCATGAAATTCGTCATCAACGATCGGGTGGTTCTGCTGCGTGCGCCGGAGGGACCTCTGGCGCCCTATATTGTCCCGTTTTCGAAGCGGGTGATAGAAGATGGATACGCGCCGTATTCGCTGCGAAGACGGATTCGGATCGCAGTCGGCTTTAGCCGATGGCTTGCAGAGAAGTCGGTCCGTTTGCGAAGCATATCATCGCGCCATTTCGACCAGTACCTTCAGTATCGTACGCGGCAGCAGCGGATTTGCGACGGCGACGCCACGGCGCTGAAGCAACTCCTCGATTTTCTGCGTGGTGCCGATGTAATCCCCGTCGACAAGATATGCCAGCCTCGACCGAGCCCGGTCGAAAAACACGTCCATGCATATGAGCGGTATTTGCGCGAAGAACGGGTCCTGGCGACGGCTACGATTGTCAACTATGCGCGGTTTACTCGCGAGTTTCTCAAGGACTGCGTTGGCAGTGCACCAGTCAGGCTCTCGCAATTGTGTGCTGGAGACGTGGTTCGGTTTGTTCAGCGTCAAGCGCCACGACTGCAATTAAAGACAGCCAAGCTCCTGACCACTGCGTTGCGTTCCTTCCTCCAGTACACCCGCTATCGCGGCTATGTCCGGCTGGATCTGGCTGCAGCCGTGTCCGTTGTGGCGAACTGGTCGATGCCGTCGATTCCTCGGGCGATTGCAGCGGATCAAGTCCGCCGACTGTTGGCACAAATCAATCGACAGACTGCAGTGGGGCGACGCGACTACGCTATTTTGTTGCTGCTTGCGCGGTTGGGTTTGCGTTCCAGCGAAGTGGTGTTTCTCGAACTCGATGATGTCGACTGGAAGGACGGTTCCCTAAGCGTCCGCGGCAAAGGGGGCCGGCCGGTCCAACTGCCCTTGCCCAAGGATGTCGGCGAGGCGATCG
>JASHRR010000539.1 GCA_030037185.1 Xanthobacteraceae bacterium
GGCCGTCCCGCGGCCGCTCATACGATCTGCGGCGACTCGCGGGTGAAGCCCATGAGAACGGCGCCAGAGCCAAAGGCCAGCATGTTATTAGATGCTGTCTGGCGACACCACGGACAGTCCAAGAATTTGCGCCGCCGTCTTGCTCGTGATCATTAGGGCCTCCGTTTCCGAAATGCCGGGGCATTTTTTTATAAACCCAATGGGGTCGGATTCACCAACCGGACAGTCGCTGCCCATGACTAACCGATCCGCGCCGACACACTGAACCAGAGCAACCAACACCGAGGGATCGTATACGCAAGTGTCATAATAGAAGGACCGCAGGTAGTCGCTCGGTTTGCCTGAGATATTCTTCATGCTTTCGGGGAAATTGGTCACATTGCGGTCCAGGCGGCCCAGGTTGTGCGGAAAGTAACCTCCACCGTGGGAGATCACGATCTTGAGGTTAGGAAATCTATCAATAACGCCTTCATAGATCAGTGAAGTCATCACCTTCACCTCCTCGATGGACTGGCCAATTGAATTCCACATGCCAAATTTCTGGTACCAAAGGTCTCGAGGCCCGTCCGGATGAATCCATGCGACGATGCCGAGCGCGGCGGCAGTCTCCCAGAATGGCTCATAACGCGGATCACCGATATAAACGTCACGATATTGCGTACAAAGATTTACGACGCGCATGCCTAGTTGCGTGACCGCCCGGTCCATCTCACGGAGGGCAAGATCCATGTCTTGCAGTGGCAACGTGAACGTGCCAATGAAGCGCCCCGGATAGTTTACCGCCCATTCGGCCACGCGATCATTACAGCGCTGGCTCAGCGCCAAATCTGTTTGTCCTTCTGCCCAGGACGTGCCTTGAATGACAGTCGCCGATGAAACTACGTTGACGTCGACGCCTCGGCGATCCATCTCCTCGATCTGACTTTGGGGATCGAGCATTTTCTGGAATGTTGACTCGTTAGCTGCTCGTGGGCCGCCACGAAGGTTTGTTCCATATCCCGACACCACGGTCTTTCCGACTGACCGCCGGAGCACTTCACCTTCCAGCATGTGTGCATGAAAGTCGATTATCGGTCGATGTGTAACGTTTTGCATAGTCTGGTCTCCATTGACTATTCGCGCCAGTTGCCGCCTCCGAAGTCGCGAAATCTCCTTGCAATAATCTCTTACATTGGAGAGCAACTACCGGAAACATCCTGGCCCGTGAACCGCTCATTGGCCAGCCCTGCTTGCCGTGTACGCGACTCAGTGTAGCCAAGCGGAAGATTCTCTCACATCCCCCTTTTGGATAGTAAGCTACTGAGGTAGGTTTTCTACCGCAACACAGGCTGGCTGATCCGCGGTCGGCTTCCGCGTACATTGGTTCCGGCGGCGAGGAGCAATGTCTGCGTTTTTCAAGACTGCAGCGCTGCAAAGAGGGAAACATGGATTTTACTCGTCGTCATTTTTTGCATTTAGCAGCGGGAGCTACTGGGCTTTCGACAACATCGCCGCTTGCGCAGGCACAAAATGCTACGATTCCCGACAATCTGTTTTCGTAATGAAAATCGCGACCGCGACGTTCAATGACGGAAACCATGAATGGATGAAGCGATTCGCATCGGCGATCGAAACGAAGTCGGGAGGCCGCATCAAGGCAGAGCTGTATCCTGCGAGTCAGCTAGGCTCCGTCCCTCGGCAAATCGAAGGTACTCAACTCGGTTCTATACAGATGTGCTTGCATCCGCCCGAGTTCTTCGTCGGGGTCGATCAGCGTTTCGAGTTGCTGAGCGCGGCTGGGCTCTTCGAGAGCGAGCAGCATGCAATCAGGGCCATTACTGACCCCGAATTCGCTAAAGCTTTTCTTGCCCTGGGAGCAAGCAAAGGACTGATCGGCGCTGGCCTCATCCTCGGCGCGCCGCAAGGGTTCGCTATGCGCGTCCTTCCGCACGCTCGCGGACCTTAGTCTTAGGGGCAAGAAGATTACAGTGTTTGCTTCGCCGTTTCAGACCGAGCAGATCATTCGGCTAGGCGGCACTGGCGTGCCAATGTCGCTTGCCGACGTCTTGCCGGCGCTGCAGAGGGAACCATAGATGGTGCACTCGGCGGACTGGGGGTCTTTAGCACGCTCGGTTACTATCAGATAGCGCGGTATAATGAAACAGCCCAAGCTTATGTCTTCGCCCTCATAGCGCTAAGCAAGCGATGGTTCGAAACATTGCCAACTGACCTTCAAACTATGGCGCTGGCCACCGCCCAGGAAGTAGGCACAGAGATGAAGCCGTGGGTAATCGATTTCTTGGGACGACAGCGCAAAATATGGGTGGAAAAGGGCGGGCAGTTGGATGTGCTGTCGGTTGCCGACCGAGCCGAAATGATGGCCAGGACGAGGACTATTGGCGACGACATCGTCAAGATCAGACCTGACTTAAAGCCGCTTTGGGACCTATTGCGTTCAGCAGCAAAGCGTAGCCTTTGAGAAATCGACCGACGTTCGCCTTAATACGCAGGCAAGCCCTGCACGTCCGTTTGTGGCCCGAAGCCGGAGTGGGTGACCCTCGTCTTGGCACATCCGCAGTTAAGGTAACTCCGGACGTGCCTGTCACGGAGTCTGTTCGGCTGCCAATGACCCGAAGGTGACACGGGCTTCCACTACGCCATTAGTGCAGCGGATGATGTCATCGCCTCGTCTTCCATCGCGCTGACCAGCACGCCGATTGCGCGTTCGCCGACCGGACCAAGGTATTTCATCTGCTCGACCGTGCGTTTGCTCAACAGGCAGGGCTTGCAAGACCTTCACCAAGTCTGCACTTTGATGAAACCTTATGACCGCCGGTTATGACCTCGGGCAAAGGCGTCGAGTATGTCGATAGAAGACCTTGCCGGTCGTTGTCGAGGTGTCGATCGGCTGCTCGGTGACCTTGGCAGGGCAACGCGCCTGTGCCGCACCAATCAATCAACCACCGGACCGAGAGAAAAGCTTCTGTATGGCCGCGAGCGTGGCTCTGGCGCCCGGATCGCCCTGGCCTGGATCGCCATCAACGCGCTGATGCGCTGCTCGTCTCGCATCGCTACGGGCGAACGAGGTCGACGGCGCCATTCCGGGCGACACTCCGGCGATCAGCGTATTCCGTCTCGGGCGATAGGTCGAAGTCAAGGATGGCCCCTTCGCTAACCTGCGCGGCGAGATTCAGAAAGTCCGCACAGCTTCCCTTGACGATATCGACGCCGCGCTCAGAATTACCGTCACCATCGAGCTGTTCGGGGATGCCGGGTGCGGTAGCGGTTATATTACACGGTCAACCCCCGCCGAGGTATTCACCCCGGCGTTCGAGGACGAGGGTCCGGCGCTGTTCCCGCGTGACATCCGGCTCGCACCGTCGACGGCGTTCGCATTGGGTGTGGCGATGGGTACCGCCGCAGACCCGCTCAAAAACGCGCGTTTTGCTCCCAAAAACGGCAACTTCAACCAGTATGTGCGTGGATAAGAGATCCGGGCCATCTGGGAT
>JASHRR010000540.1 GCA_030037185.1 Xanthobacteraceae bacterium
CCCCATGACGCCCAACAGATCGCCAGCCAGAGCTGCCAGATGTTTCCGTGAGAGCTCAGCAGCGTTTGCGCAAAGATCGGCGCACAGGTGATAGCGACGAAAAGGCAAAACCAGCCAAGGCCGCGACCATCGGCTCCGTTCCAGCGATTCCACGCTACCCAAAAATAAGTGAAGGTGAAGAGCAGCAAGAACGTGGCGTCCTTGACCGAAGCCAAGTCTGCGCCGGGCGCGAATGCAAGGTACAAAGCGATCAATAGCGTCAGCGATCCAACGAAAACGTCAATGACACTTATTTCGTTATCACTGATCTTGCCCAAGACCCAAAGACCGTTGCAGAACAAAACGGCACCTACCCAAAAAAGGCCTAATCCCGCTAGCATGTGACCTCCGGACGCTTCTGGCATGAATGGCGTCTTCGCCGCGCACTCCTAATCAGGCTCCGCCCACTCGTCATCGCGCCAAACATGGCGAACTCGGTGTTCGCGGGGTGGCGAGGCCGGCTCGCACCCCGCCGGTCGTTCGTTCAGGTTGCCTTGGAGACGCCCAAGCTCGCGGGAACCGATGGTTTCGGGCCCGCCGCATTCGGATGGATATCAAAGTCGAAAATCTCTGTCGGAATCGCGAGCGTGCAACAGGCATTCGGAATGTCGACGATGCCGCTGATGCGCCCCTCGCAGGGAGCGGTGCCGAGGATCATGTAAGCCTGCTCGCCCGAATATCCGAACTTTTTCAGATATTCGATTGCATTCAAACAGGCTCTCCGGTACGCAATATGAGCGTCCAGATAGTGCTGCTTACCCGTCATCTCATCAACCGAGATCCCCTCGAAAACGAGGTATTCGGAGAAATGCGGTGCGGTACGGCTAGGCTTGAAGATCGGATTGGTGATGCCATATTTTTTGATGCCGTCCTTGATCAGATCGACGCCGATATCGATCCAGCCGGCCATCTCGATCGCACCACAGAACGTGATTTCGCCATCGCCTTGTGACCAGTGGATGTCGCCCATCGAGAGGCCGCCGCCCTTCACATAGACCGGGAAGTAAATGCGCGACCCGCGCGACAGGTTCTTGATGTCGCAGTTGCCGCCATGCTCGCGCGGCGGCACGGTCCGCCACGCCTCCCTGGCCGCCGCTTGCGCCTTCGCACCGGTCATCTGTCCCATCAACGCAGTGTCAGCATAGGGAGGTGCGAGCAGGGGCGGAACCCGATTGGGATTGGTGGCAAGCAACTCGGCTTCGCGTTTATTGGCGCGTTCGAGCAGTTCGCGATCGGGCAGACATCCGATCAGCCCAGGGTGAACCATGCCCGGCCAGCGCACGCCGGGTATGTGGCGCGACGATGTATACATGCCATGGAAATCCCAGCATGCTTTACCCGCCTTCGGATAATGGTCGACAAGGAAACCGCCCCCGTTTTCCCGCGCGAAGATGCCCGTGAAACCCCACGGCGAGTCCGGCAAATATCCGATCTCAAGCAGGTCAACCACCATGAGATCACCAGGCTCGGCACCGTCGACGCCGAACGGGCCGCTCAAGTAATGGACTTTGCTAAGGTCGACATCGCGAACGTCATTAGCGCTGTCATCGTTTGCAATCTGTCCACCCGTCCAATCGAAGCACTCGACACGAAATTCTGCGCCTGGCTTGAACGTTTCCACCATGGGAATGTCCGGATGCCAGCGATTATGAGTCTTCACCGTGGCTTCTTCTGGTGACTTCTTGAGGTTAAGTTCGAACGCAGTCTTCGGCATAACGACCTCCCATCATGCGCTCTATGACGCGTGCGCAGGCACTAGAGCGCCGAACAGCAATCCAAATTGGCGAGACCAAGAAGGCACTGTGAGAAGAGCCTCATCGAACTCAACCTAATGCACTGAATGTGAACTGTATATGATGCGTGCCGCATAGAACGTAAAAATTTGTAAAGCTAATTTACAGGTCAGAAACGTAAAAATTTGTAAAGCTACTATACATTCCAGTGTCTTTGGGTTTCCATTGCAGAATTCTAAAATCGCAGAGTCGATTGCGCTGATTTTTGGCATCGGTCCTGGTTCTTCACAAGCGGTGCGTCAAGGCTCCCTGACAGATGCTCGGAGACGGCGAAACTCAGCACATCCTGGTCGTCGATGACGACGCGCGAATCTGCCGGCTGCTAACAAGGATATTGACAGCGGAAGGATATGCGGTCGAGACGGTTGCGAGTGGCCAAGCCATGCGGCGGACATTGCTGACTCGAACGTTCGATTTGATCATCCTTGATCTGCGGCTTCCGGGCGGCGAAGACGGGATAACACTGGCGCAGCGACTGCGGGCAGAATCGGACGTGCCGTTGATGATACTTACGGGTAGAAGCGAGCCGGTCGATAGGGTCGTTGGACTGAAGAGCGGCGCAGATGACTATGTAACTAAGCCGTTCGACCGACGTGAGCTGGTCGCGAGAATCCGAAGCATCCTACGCAGATCTAAAATGCGAAGGGCAACGGTCGATGCTTCGGATCGCGACGAGTCCCTCGTCAAATTCGCGGGATGGACCTTAAATCTCGATCGTCGCGAACTGACCGCTTCCAGAGGGGACAGGATTGACTTGACAACATTCGAATTCCGACTGCTTTCCGTGCTCGTGAAAAGGCCCGGGCAAGTGCTCTTGCGTGATCAGATTCTCGAACTGGTCGCCAGCCGGCACTGGACCCCATCGGACCGCAGCATTGACGTGCATATAGGCAACCTTCGGCGCAAGCTCGGCGACGATCCTTC
>JASHRR010000541.1 GCA_030037185.1 Xanthobacteraceae bacterium
TCAGCGCAAACAACAGTCGTCGACGCGTTGTTGGCCATAAGCGCGCATGGATGAACATTCTCGGCTACCGTTGCAAGAAGACAGGAGCCTGTCGTTGGGGCCTTTGGTAGATGGCCAGCCGCTAGCAGCCGGACACAGGCCTCGTCGGGATGAGGCGGAGCCTCGTTCGGACTATATTGGATATCCCACATGCTCAGTCACCGCGATCGGCTGCTTGAAGCAGAGATTGCGCGGAAGCTCGGCTTCAAGTTCGCTCTCACAATGGCCGGATAGAGCCTCGTCCGCCTGCCAAAGCTTATTTGGCGGGCGTGTGTTCGGGTCGTGATCCGTCCGAGAGACCGGACATTCAGGTCACGGATGGCCAATCTGGTCAGAAATTATGTTGTGGCGCGTATTTTTTCCCTCTTGGATCATTTCTGCGACCACCGGCCCAGAAAGTATTTTAGGGAGCCTGATGACATCAGCAACCAGGGGCTTGTCATCTGGCAACAGCTTCTCGGCTGGTATGCCCTTAACCGTCTGGATCAGCTTTCTCTGTCTCCCGGCGTTGGCGTTGCCAACTGTCTCTGGCACGCCCGTGATGGCGACGACCGGTGTACAGGTCGTTCTGACAGCGGGGGCGCCCAGCCTCAAGTTGAACTCTTGCGCCCGATAAATAGCTTGACCGTTTACATTTTGCTCGAGAATCTGATCGCTTACCACCGGTATAACCGTGAGCCCATTTTCCGCAATAAGCTTGATATTTTGATTTTCTGGATCTGCGAACTGCACGAAAAAACCGACTTCTCCATTCTTGCTGGCAGCCGTCTCATTCAGCACCTCTGTGGCGCCATTTACAAAGCGTTTATTCATCTCTGGCACTTGGCCAAGGCCTGTGGGATCGTTCTTTTGTAGAAAAGAGAAAGTCGGTGCCGAGCCGCTCGTCCGTTCAGGCAGAATAAAATGAATGCCTCGCGCAAGCCCCTGGATCGCGCCGTAGTTCTTGAGTTCCGGGTTCTTGGTCACCATCCACAGACCCTCGCATGCGATGTCGGTGCGGACCAGGGTAAGTTTGCGGCCGAGTTCCATGCGTTCGTTGGCGTAGACGTCTAACTGTCCAAAGGCTATGTCGGTCGGGTGTTGGAGCAACCGGTTGAGGCTATCGAGCGTGCCCCTTGTCGGAGTACACTCGTAACCGCCAGCGCCGTTAATGGCGAGTTGAGCGCGCAAAGGTGGACAGAACAGCGTCTGATACGCGCCTTTTTCGTTGGCCGTATAGATCGAGGGGTCGTGGAAAGTGGAATCGATTTGTTGATACAAAGAGGGGACAGCAAAGACGAGCGCGGCACAGGCTGCCGCTAACTGGAACGTCCGGCTTGATAGTATCCTTTTGACGAGAGTCGCAGGACTGCGGCGACGCACAAGCTCGTCCTCCCTGCGGCTTCGCTGAGATGCCATCCCACTGTTGCGCTGCAGTTCCGCTCGCGCCTCCGCATAGGTCGACCGCGCCAGCGGTGACGTCAGGAGAAGACATTCTTCTTCGGCCGTGAACGCATCACGCCCCGACACAATCTCCCTGACCCGCTGCTCAGACAGATCGGCTCCCCGCCCATCCTCCACCTGACGGTTGAGAAGCTCTCTCAACAATCCGTCGACTCCAGATCCAGCCGTCATCATATCTTCTCCGACTTCCACGAGGTCAGGGCCCTCGCGAGCTCGCATAAAGCTTCGTCCCGCAATCGATCTACTTCTTCCGCGCCCAACTTTTCCTTTAATTCCGCCAAATTTGACTCTGAATTCGACTTCGGCGTTGCATAAAATATTACACGGATCAAATCGCGCTTATCCTTTGGGAGGCGGCGAACCGCCGCCTTTAGCATCTCCTCCGCCCCTTGCTGCAGGTAGAATGGAAGTTCGATCGGCGCCCCGGCCCATGGTTGGTCGGATATCGTCTCACCGAGAGAATCCAACGGAATCTCATCACGGCATTCATCACAACACCAGCCAAAATATTCTTCAATTTTTTCAACGGAGATGTTTCCGATCCGCCTATCTTTGGGATCGATTCTCCGATGGATTTCTTCGAAATGCTCTCCGGAACACCTGTAGCCGCGAGGAGGCGCACCTCGGTGTTTCTCTCGCAATTCATTCACGATACGATCGCTGATCTTGACGAGTTTTTTCCAAACGCGATCCTCATACGATGAGAACCCCAAGGACCTGTGGTTGAGCTCGTTGAGATAGCTCTGGATGATTTGCCCGAGCGCCTGCTCCGCGCTTACTCCTTCCTTCATTCCTCGAGCCGCGTCATCCTTTATGATCTTTTCAAGAAGCACGTCGGCGTTGGGATAGACACTTCTGGCAGCGTCCCAAATCGCACGCTGGCGAAGCGTCATGTGAGCTTTGCTCAAGGAACAAATCATTGTGTCATCTATTGCCTTTCTTAGCTTTACCTTAAGCTGCTCAATCTCTTCTTCGTTAAACTCTTTAACGTTGTGGATTAGCTCGCGAAAATCACGGGAAAAATAAACAAAATTCAAAGTTATCATGCGGCAGGTTTTTGGCCATCCACGCCTCAGATACCATTCAGTCAATCGGTCCTGTTGCATCGTTAGCACGCCTGCGATGAGACGATGATCCGGTCCTGGTCCGAATAGCTAAATACGAGGCCGTTTGAACAGCATTGCCTCCGGGCATATATCGTTTGGTCATCGCAGCGCAGCTCTCCCTGGGCAGCATTCGCGAGGCGGCGCGCCACACACATGGCCGGTGCAGACAGGCCCCGTGCCCCGCCAAGCGGTGAGGGGAGAAGGGTGCGATGATCCCGTCTGCAATGCGGAAACGTCATAATCGCACTTATTCCGCGGCGCGGACGGCCGGGACTGGATGTTCGAGGGTCGCGCCCTCGTCGATGCCGGGCTGCTCGGGACGCAGCGTGCCTTCCCATTTCGCGATCACCGCCGCCGCGACCGAGTTGCCGACCACGTTGGTGGCGCTGCGGCCCATGTCGAGGAACTGGTCGATGCCCATGATCAACACGAGCCCGGCCTCGGGAATGTTGAAGGTCGATAGCGTCGCCGCGATCACCACCAGCGACGCCCGCGGCACGCCGGCCATGCCCTTCGACGTCAGCATCAGCAGTAAGAGCATCGTGACCTGCTCGCCGAGACCCAGCGTGATCCCGTAGGCCTGCGCGATGAACAGCGTCGCGAAGGTGCAATACATCATCGAGCCGTCGAGATTGAACGAATAGCCGAGCGGCAGAACGAAACTCGCGATCCGGTTGGGAACGCCGAACTGCTCCAGGCGCTCCAGCATCTTCGGATAGGCCGCTTCAGAGCTGGCGGTCGAAAACGCGAGCAGAAGGGGCTCGCGCACCAGATGGGCGAGCCGCCCTGCGCGCGGGCCGACCACGAGGAAGCAGGCCGAAAAGATGACCAGCCACAGGATGATGAGCGAGACGTAGAACTCGCCCATGAACCTGCCGAACGTGACGAGGATGCCGAGGCCGCTCGTCGTAACTGTGGCCGCAATGGCAGCGAACACGGCGAGCGGCGCCGCCTTCATGACATAGCTCGTGATCTCCAGCATCACATGGGCGATCTGCTCGACCACCTGCTCGACGAGCCGGGCGCGCTCGCCGAGCGACGCGATGGCGACGCCAGCGAAGATGGCGAACACCACGATCTGCAGGATCTCGTTGGTCGCCATCGCTTCGATGATCGAGCGTGGCACTAGATGGGTGACGAACTCCTTCAGCGTCAGCCCGGAGGTTTTGAGGTTGGGCGAAGAGCCGGCGTCCGGCAGCGGGAGGTTGAGGTCGACGCCGGGCTGCAGCAGGTTGACCATCAGCATGCCGAGCAGCAGCGACACCAGCGAGGCCGAGACGAACCACCCCATCGTCTTGGCGCCGACGCGCCCGAGCGCCGCGCCGGAGCCCATGTGGGTCATGCCGACCGTGAGCGTGGAAAGCACCAGCGGCGCGATGATCATCTTGATCAGCCGCAGAAACAGGTCGGCGACGAGCGAGATGTAACCGGCGATTGCGGCAGCCGTCTTGGGGTCGGGGAAGGCCTCGTGGCAGGCGTAGCCGACCAGGACGCCCAGCACCATGGCGACCAGAATGAGCGACGCGAAATTCTTCGACACGACTGCCTCCCCAGTGACAACCCCTGCCCGCAACATGCGGCGCCGGTACCAAACGGCGGCATCATGCGGATCTCCCTTCCGCGGGTTATTCCTCTTCCATATTATCTGCGGAGGTTTTTTCGCGGGGACGCGGCGGTGAAAACGATTTTTTTGTACTGTTGGCAGCACTGGCGCCTTCCCGATACGCCGGTCGGAGTGGCAGATTTGAACCTCGGCCCGCCTCGTCCCGACAGGTGCTCTACTGGGCAGCCACGAGCCGAAGGAATGAATGGCGGCCGTGTCATGAGTACCGTCCCTCCCTGCCCAAGAAGACTCGACGATGGGGGCAACCGCCAATATCAGCGCGAGAAACGCAGACATCGCGACTCGAACGACGCCCAAGCGCGACGATTTTGACCGTGCTTGCAGTGCTCGGAACGCAGCTAACCGCTTGCTGCTGATGCGTTCTGGCAGCCGTTTAACATCACTGTCATCTCGCGATTGCGGCAAAGATCAGCCCTTATAGGGAGCGGCGGGGCGGGTGACGTCGATGACGGTCGCTTTTTCGGTCGGTGACGATCACGCGAGCCTGTGCGGCGATCCATTCGTCGCGGGAGACCGTTCGCTGCAGCAGCGAAGTTGCAAGATCGTCAAACACTTCGAGGCAAGATTTCACGGCGTCCGGCATCATCGGTCGCATGATTGCGCGCTACAGCGCGCACTTGGACCGTTCAATTGCCAGGATGTCTGCTGCTGTCGGGGCGGGTATTGCGGAGAGGTAGTTCAGGCTTTTATGAAGCGGGTGGGCAAAGAATACCCACAGCCCCGGATCAACGATGGACGGCGAAAGCTGCGGCTCCGACCTCGATCGCGCAATCCTTCCGCCGGAGCTGACGGCCCGCCGAGGATCTGTGACGGTGACGCTTCCGTTACCGCGCTATATAATCGCCAAGCAACTCGCTAGCGGCAAAGTCGCTATATTTCACCGTTCCCATGAGGTATCAGACACTCGGATGTCCGACTGCCACGAACCATTGGGGGCAGATCATGCGGCGGAATGTGGCCTCGACGGCAACGGCGGCCGGGCTGCAGTTCTCAATGCGCCGCCAGGATTCGAACCTTGGGAATGGCGGAATCAAAATCAGCTGGCTTACAATTTCAAAGCGCATTTTGGAAAAACATTCAAAACACGCTCTAGCAATTTCAATAGCTTGGCAGCTATTTCCAAATGAAAAACAGCCGTTGCGCCAAGAGCGCGTGCGCGGGCAACCACCCTAATTGGGCCTTGGCTTTCCGCGCCAGTGAGGTCGGTTGATGCTAATTACCCGGCTCAAAGCGCCGCCTTCACCCGCTCGGGACCCCGGCTCAAAGCGGCCTTCACCCGCTCGGGCGTAAAGGGCACGCGCCGCAGCCGCACGCCGGTGGCATCGAACACCGCATTGGCGATGGCGGCGGGGAGCGGGCCGCACGCCATCTCGGCGGCGCCCGATGGCGGCTCCTCGGGGCGGTTGATCAGGACGATCTCGATCGACTCTGGCACTCCATCCATCTTAATCACCGGATAGGTGAGCCAGTCGACGCTCGTCACCATGTTCTCATCGAAGTGCACCTCCTCGTACATCGCGCGGCTGGTGCCCCAGACGAGCTGCCGGTCGATGACATGCCGGATGGTCTCCGGATTGACGATCACGCCGCAGTCGTGCGCGCAGACCAGACGGGGGATCTCGATCATGCCGCTGTCACGATGTACCCTCACCTCGGCAATCAGCGCAATATAGGTGCCGGCCAACTGCCGGTAAGCGAAACCGCGGCCCACGGAAACATCGGCGTGCCCCTGATCATTGCGCGGCGACGGCCGTACGTCCCAGCCGTACTGCCGGGCGGCGGCGCGAAGCAATTCGTGCTCGCGCTCCTTCTTGAGATAACGCAGCCGGAACTCGATAGGATCGGAATCGGTGGCGACCGCTACCTCGTCGAGAAAGGACTCACTGCCGAACAGCAACGGCAGGCCGAACGGATCGCGTATGTGGGTGCTGCGAAGCGGCGAGTTGCGGTCCATCAGCGGCGCGATCACCTCCCAACCCCAGCGAGCATTTTCGAACGCGTAACCGTTTCCAGGAATCCCGAATGCCGGCCGCCAATTCAGCGGCGCGCCGAGCGACATGCCGGCGAGCGTGTCCCCCGGATGCTGCTCCCGCGTGTTGCAGTCTGCCATCGAGAACGCCTTGCTGATGTTCTCGTATGCGATTACTTTGCCTGACGCGTCGAGTCCGACACGCGACCGGTTGATCGTCGCGGTGCCCTTGGGGTCCCAGGCCAGCGCTTCGTGCCGCATATACTGCATCCGCACAGGCCGGTTGAGATGTTTGGAGAGCACGGCAGCATCGGCGGTAGCGTCGCCCTGTCCGTCGCGGGCGTAGCCGCCGGTACCGAACATCCAGATCGCCCGCACATTCTCCGGCGGCAGCTCCAACAACTCGGCAATGCCAGCGGCGCAGTCATGAGGCTTCTGCGTGCTGGTCCACACCTTGGCGCGGCCATCACGCACGTCGGCGACCGCGCAGGCGGGTCCCATGCTGGCGTGCGATTGGGTTGGATATTCGTACTCGCCCTCCAGGATGCGCACAGCCTGCTTGAAACCGTCCTCCACCGACCCGCTTTCTCTTGGGGCGGCCGCTCCGACGTTCGCGGGATCGGAGGAACGCATCACCACCGGCGCCTGGCGGATGTGATCGAACAATTTGTCGTGGCCGGGGAAGGTGGGCTTCGACTGCGACCAAGTCACCCTCAGGGCTTGCGCGGCCCTGACGGCGTTCCATTCCTTTTCCGCGACCACCGCGAGAAAGTCCTTGATCCAGACCGCCTTGGCGCCGGGAATATCTCTGATCGATGCTTCATCGACGGCGACCGGCACAGCGCCTGCAACGGTCGGACGGATCATGCGGGCGTGCAGCATGTCGGGCAGCCGCACGTCGCTGCACTGTTGCAGCGTGCCGAACACCTTGCCGGCGATGTCACGGCGCGGCATCGGCTTGCCGATGACCTTGAACTCCGCCGGCTTCTTCAGCGGCGCCTGGACCTTAATGGCGAGTCGTTGCGCCAGGCCCCTCCAGGCGATCGGCGTATCGAGATTGCGATCGCTGACGAGCTCAGCGTAGGAGATGCGCCTGCTCGGGTCGGCGAGGGAATGCACCACGCCATCGTTCACCGCCAGATCGGTCGGCGGAAGGTCCAGCGCCCGGCCAGCCATTTCGATGAGCAAATGGCGCGCCTCGGCCGCCGTCTGCCGCATGATCATGCCGCCTTGCTGTAACCCGTTCCCGGCGGTAGCACCACCCATGTCGACGGTAAGGCCAGTGTCGCCCATGACGACGCGCACCCGCTCCCATGGAACGTCGATCTCCTCCGCCACCATCTGCGCGATCGCGCTCTCAAGGCCCTGCCCGCCGTCGACCTTGCCGTAGTAGGCGACCACCGTGCCGTCCGGATCGATGGAGATGTAGGACGAGAGCTTGTCGGGCCTCACCACCGATCGTCCTATCACGGCGTTCCCGGCGGCTCGGGCTGATCCCGCGGGCCAAACCAGCGCCACCACGAGCGCTCCCGTGGCGGAGAGGAACGCGCGCCGGCTGAGAGCGTTTACATCCTCCGCAACCATGACTTCCCTCCTCACGCCTGCTGGGCGGCGCGCTTGACCGCCTTGACCGCTGCGTTGTGAGTACCGCACCGGCAGATCAGATCGGCGAATGCCTCTCTGATCTCGCGATCGGTCGGATGGGGATTGCGTGCCAGCAATTCGGCCCCCGTCATGATCCAGCCGCTGATACAATAGCCGCACTGGTTCACCTGCTCCTCAATCCAGGCGGTCTGAAGCGGGTGTGGCTTCTCCGGCGTGCCGAGACCCGCGAGCGTGGTGATCTTGCGGTCCGTGACCGAGGACGCCGGCGTCACGCAGGACCGCACCGCCTGCCCGTCGATATGCACCGTACACGCGCCGCACTGGGCAAGGCCACAACCAAAGCGCGGATTGTTGAAGCCGAGCTCATCGCGTAACGCATACAGCAGCGGCATTTCGGCATCATCGACCGCGATCGTATATGTCTTGCCGTCGACATTGAGAGTGAGATTGTGCGCCATAAACATCGCTCCCCGCGCAAATCGATTTTTCTTGCAGGTTAATCCCGCATCAGGCGGTAATGCAAGGTCACCGCCGGCGACGCAAAGCGCGAGACAGCGTGCAGGGAGGTCGTAGAGCGCGCCAAGCCTGTCGGGGGATCCGAGACAACAACCACCCGGCCGGAAAAATGCATGGGCGAGGCTCCCTGACCGGGATTTGAGGCCATCCAGCGCTGGCGGAGGACTGAGCGGGCGAGCTTGGAAAAAAAGCCCTCAACGAGGTTGAGCCAGGAGCCGTGTTTCGGTGTGAAGGTGAATTCGAAGCGGCCAGCGGGCTTCGGCGAGCGAAGCTCTGGTCTCCTTGGCGATGTGGGCGGAATGATTGTCGAATATCAACTTGATCGCCGTACGGGCCGGATAGGCGGAATCGAGAAGCTGGAGGAATTCGACGAATTCGCGGCTGCAATGGCGATCCTTGACCAAAGCGTGAACCTTACCGGTGAGCAAATCGATGCCGGCCAACAAGCTGACCGTGCCATTACGCTCATATTCGTGATCGCGCGCGAAGGTCGCATGGGTACCGGGTTCGGGCGGCAAATCCGGCGCCGTCATAGCAATCGCCTGGATGCCGGGCTTTTCGTCTTAGGAGATGATCGCTACCGCATCGCTGGGCTTTTGCTTGACCGCTGCAGCGGTCTCTTTGATGATCTTCACTTCTCGGTAAACGCACAGAACCTCCGCCATCCTCTTCTTGAATTCAGAATCGCGGCGTTCCAGGTAGTAGCGCACTTTAGCGGCTTTATTTCCTCCTCGTTGAGGATATGAGGATCTTGCACACCGTGCTCTGCACCAGCTTGCCAAGACAGGCGTGCCCTTCCGCCGGTCCATGCTCGCGCGCATGGCGAGCCAGCAGCCGCGTTGTCCACAATTCGTGCGGATAGTCCAGTTCCTTCGCCTTGCGGCAGGCCAACGACACCAGCCAGGCCTCGGCCTCAGCGGTGATTGTCGGGTCGCGGGCGGTGATCGAGAGCCGCCATTACGCCACATGCCAGCGCCCGCTCCACGCAGCGCTGCACGTCTGATGATGCACCCCCAGAGCGCGACCCACCGCGAAGAAAGATGGGTCTTCCCGATATGCCAGCAAAATCTGCGCCCGCTCGAGCCGGCTCGCCGGCTCCGTTCGCGACCGCGCCTCGTCGCCGCCCTGGTCTACTGGATGTGAGTCAAATGAGTCCCGGAATCACGGGTGTGATGCCGTCCTGGCGGAGTGCCTTGCGGAATGAGTCGCTGTCATAAGCCTTGTCGCCAAGCAGCTTTTTGATACCGGCCATCAAGCTCACGCACTCCGGCCCCACCGTG
>JASHRR010000542.1 GCA_030037185.1 Xanthobacteraceae bacterium
ATGCGGGCTCGGTGTGCTCGCTAAAACGAAGACACGAATGTGAACGACGAAGGAAAGAAAAGCGGTCACCTTTCGGTGGTGGCTGAAGGTGACCCCGAGAAGGCGCGTCGCGATTTCGAGCGCGATCGAATCCGCTCTCGAATCGAGTGGTCGATCTGCGAACTCGCCGCGAACCTGCTGCGCGTCATCGCAGGTGCGGGCAAGTCCTATGACTTGATCGAGCACATGGTTGCCGTGATCGAAGCGTGCGACGAGTTTAATAAGACCGGCGGCTACCGGGAATTCGGAACCTCGTTCAGCGAGATCGTGGAGCGCGTGCTGCGCGAGGGCACCGACACCTGGCTGCAAAAAATGTACGATCGCGGAGAAGAGTTATCCGAGCAGGATCGTGCCAACCTCGACCGTTGGTCTGAGGATGGCAGCGTCACGCGTGAACTCGGGCAGACGCAGATGGTTCAATCGGCGCTGCGGATGGTGGCGGGACGCTTGGTCGAGCAGCGCGTGCAAGTTTCCCAGGCTGAAAGCCAATTTTGGGACGGCTTTCGCGCCATCGAGCGTTCGCGGGAAGAAAAGCGCGAGTATCATGCGCGCGATGGCCAGCGCCCTACCTTTTCTGAAATCCTCCCTCGCGGCAAGCGAAGCTGCAAAGAGCAGGGGAAGGCCGAAGCCAGCCGGCCGGTGGTCGCCCGCCCGCCCACAAAGACGATCGGCATCTATGACGCGCTCGAAGAGCAACAGGCGCGCGAGAGGGCGGCGAAGGCCAAGAACGAAAAACCATGATGGCGCGAATCGTGAGCGGATCCAATCCAAACGACTCAATTAAATGGATGCGAGTCGCGATTGACCGAGTCAAAAATTGCGGTGAGATCATCGCCATTTACGCAATGAATGCCATGCTTCATCGCCAATTTGAGTGCATCACCTGAAAAACGACTTGTTGTCACAAGCATTCCTTTAACAGTTATTCCATCGTCCGCGTTTAGATCGGCAATAGCTCCTAGGAGCTCCCGGACATGACCAGGTCCGATCAAATTGGACGATTTATAACACTTGCATTGCACAACCCAGGTCTCTCGAACCTCACCATTCTGTCTGCTTGCCAATATATCGATGCCGTAGTCCGGTTTTCCGCGCGTTGCTCGGTGTTCTATTTTGCAACCAAAGGATTTTTCAAGCAGCACACTAATCGCTTCTTCGAAGGCAAACCAATTCGTTAGCGAGCGATCCGCGTCTTCTGGCGGCTGAGGAGAATTGTTCGAAAAGCAGCACGAGCGCTGAGCGGCTGCGGTAGACTCTTTGGTGCTGCGACCTCTCGACGCCTCTATAATGTCCACGAATGTAAGTGTGTCCCGAGGGAACGACCACTGCCAAGCGGCGAGCTATCTCCAATTGCAAGGCGCTTGGACGAGCCTTCCGAAAAAAGGGTCTTACATAATGGGGAGCTCGCGCGCGATACTCAACGCTCGCTAGATGAGGTCAAGCTTTCTCCGCAGGCTCGCCGACGATGTCGTGTATTGGAACACCAGCCGCTTGTCGGGGTTGGCCTTCTGGGCCACGACTCCTCCCGCACACCGCGCGACCCGGTGATGTCGCTCGCGGTCCGGGGGACGATGCCAAGTGTCCGGTAAATGTCCGCAAACTTGCGGTCGTGCTCATCGAGCACCGGGTTCGCCAGCGCCATGTCCTTCCGCATCTGCGACATGTCCTGGCGCAGCTCCGACACGTCCTTGCGCAGCTGCATCATGTCGCGCCACATCTCCGCAACCCGCGACGTCAGCGCCGCAAGCTGCCGACTCATCGTCTCAACATTGGTTTCGTCAGTCATCGCAGTTCCCCACGGGCCGCTCTCTTCGAACATGCAGCGTAACCCAATTCGGCCTCGCCGGTGTCAACATTTTTCTTGCTGACGCCGCACTCCTTGCGACCGATACTGCCGCCCATGGCGAAGAGACCGGACCCGCCGAAGCCAGTTGGAACATCTACAAGTTCGCAAGCAAAGTGGTATGGCTCGGCACCGTAGAGGCCCCTGACGAAGCTACTGCAATGGAGAAGGCCGCGGCGGAATATAAGGTGCCCGTAACAGGCTAATGGCGATCCGGCGATGACCCCGCGCCGATCGGCATTGTGCCAGGACGGTTGACGGCGGCGCGACGTTAGCCCACTTTCCTGCAATAATGGAGGACACTTTCGATTTATGGAACAGAACCAAAAGCCGCCGACGTTGTTGCGGATCGGAACAATAACAGCGGTAGCAGGCGGTTTGCTGGCTCTGATTTCCCTGTTCATCGGTTCCCAGCCTGAACCTCTGGGCTCTAAAGACCTACCATTCCTCGCGTTTCCACTCCTTGTCCTGGCTTTCTACGTACTTCTGGGGGGCCTTGCCGTCGTGGTTCTCCACTACGTTGTGAGATGGATAAATTCATGAAGTTGACGCAAGCCCCACGGCTTCGCCGTAAATCCCTCCGCTTGTAGCTCTCGCCCGTACCCGCTCGGCGGCTAACAGGGCTGTGGCGATCCGGCGATGGCCCGCCGCAAAGGCGAAATCACCCGCGCCGACCTCAAACGCAACTGGCCGCATCATGTGACGATCCCCGCCGAGAAAGTGCGGGGCCTCAAGAACAGTGAGGTGATATTTACAGCGGCAGACCTCTCGGCAGCGCAGCTCACGTACTCCGTGTGCCGCGATGACCGCGACTTCGTCGTGTTCTGCTTTGCCAAGCCGGAAGACGCGGAGGCGTTTGCCGAGCGCTTAGATGGGGAGCGATTGCCGACAGGCAGCGCGCGGAAAACAAGATGGGCGACTCGAGCGCAGTGTTGTTCAGGACGAACGCAAGGTGGTCAGATCACGTAGGAGGATAAGCGCCGCAGTAAGCGGATGGCCGCCTCTCTGCAGTTATCGTCGCGCATCCTTCCGCTTGCCATGTTCATGCACAGTTGGTGGCGTTATAAGTCGTAGTGATGACCTAGGAATTTGTTTGCTTTTGCGTTCGGGGGCATCCGCCGCAGAGCGCCGGGCATCGCAGACTGAATGCGGTCATCGTGGGGGCGTGCACGTGAACAACATCGTGTCCATGACCGAGCCGCAGGAGAACGCGCTGGCGGTCGAAACGCGAGGTCCGCAACTTTGGGGGAACTCACGATGTCAAGCGATGCCTTTTCGCGCCACGGGGTTCATGCGTTGGTTTTCGTGACGAGTATCGTGTTGCTCGTTGGCGTGCAGGGCGACGCCATGGGGCAGGCGAGTGATACGAAGAATCCGCAAGCGGCCACGCCCTGTGTGGATCGTATCAGCATCCGTGTGGGGCTCCCTAAAATCGTACATGGCCCTGGGCCGGGAATTCCAGACAGCACCTTCAATGTGGTCCGGCTGCCAAATGGGCGCTTCCGCGGTTTTAGCGCCGGCGCTACCACCTACGCGATTGATGGAGAGTCGCCTTGGGATATGGCGGGGAAGCCAATGCCGGTGCTTGGCCCGGCACCGCGTGGCGAGTAAGGAGAGAGTGGGGAGTGGATCGCTCACATCGAGCGATCTGGCAATAGGCTTTTAGCCTGGGTGCACGACGAAACCGGCGACCGGCCTGGCATGGGCTTAAAGTCAATGTCCATGGCCGCCTCCGAGAATGACGGGAAGAGTTGGCGGCGCCTTGGCCGAATCATTACTCGAGTTTTTGGGGCTGCGCCTCGCGAAATTTGCCGATCGAGCGCCCCAATCGGCCAAGTTGGGCTTCTGTAACGGGCCGTAGGAGCGACGCCGATCTCGCGTGGAGACCGAGCTCATGATTGAACGTTACAACAGGTTCCCGCGCCTCGGAAAGGGGGCCGAAAATGTCTCTTGCTGACCCGAAGGCGACATCGGGTTGGCCACTCATCAAGCAGGAAAGTATACCTCGGTCCGCCGCTAAAGGTGCAGTTGCCAGTCTGACTGAGTTTGACATAATCGGCGCCGAGAAATGCATTAGGCGCTGCTTATGAGAGCGATCAGTCCCAAGGCTTATTCCTATCGTCGGGACAGCGGCGTTCCGAGCTTCGATGATCGTGGGCCAATTGTTTTCATGGATGGCGAGTGCGCCCTTTGCACTGGCGCCGCCAGGGTCATCGCAAGGCTCGACAAGCGGGGCGAGTTCCACATCTGTCCGATTCAGAGCGACCTTGGGCAGGCCATCCTTCAGCATTACGGCCTTGACTATCGAAACCCTGATAGCTGGGTCTATCTTGCCGACGGCAACGCCTTCGCGTCTCTCGATGCCGTCATTGAGGCAGGCACCCGCTTGGGCGGGCTCGGGCAGCTTTTACTAGCCTTCATGGTACTGCCCCGGCCGGTCCGGGATTGGCTTTACCGCCGGATAGCACGCAACCGCTATGCCATCTTTGGCCGCGCTCAGATGTGTGCAATCCATGACGCTGCGGTTAAACAACGCCTCCTCACATGAGGGTCCTGATCGTTGGCGGTTACGGTGTATTTGGAGGACGCTTAGCAAGGCTCCTGCTCAAGGATGGCGTTAACGTAATTGTAGCAGGCCGGGATTTGCAAAAAGCGCGCGCAGTCACGAGCCGGTTTGGCGGCCACGCTTTAAGGGTGGACGTGCCGTAACCAGCTCGCCGGCTGCCGGCGGCGCGTAGGGCATTCCAATATCGTCCGGCGACACGGCCCGACGGCATCGAGTTTCCGGCGCCGCAGCGTGGCGAGGAGGTCGCGCTGCGGGACGATGTTCGGCCCCGCCGATGGGCGAGTTCGTCCGCCGCGAGATGCTCGGCCCGTGTTTCCATGGCATTGCGCACCTCCTGTCCGACCCCGCTCATGGCGAGCGGCCTGCGCGCGCGTTCGACCAGCCGCTAGTCGAGCCAGGTTGCGCCCGCGCCGTGACCTGGCGATCGCGGTCGATGTCCGACCGGTTGGCAAGAACAAGGGTCGGCCGGGGTCATCGGAGTCGCTGAACCAGCGGATGGACGATGCCGCCGGAGGGCGGCGTGTTGGCGAATGCCTCGATCCCGCGCAAGCGCACGTAGTGAGCGCGACCATCGGTGCCGTGGATCACCGCGTAGGCTTCGCCGGTCAGTTCGTTATGTGGTCCGGTGGCGACGAGGCGCGCGACGATCGGTGACGACGCCGCGTCGGCGTCGATTAGGTAGTCGGTGATACCACGATCCTGACCGCGTCCGGTGAAGGCCCGGTGCATGGTATTGATGGTGTCGCCCCAGGCGCCGAGGTCGCGTACAGACCGGCTCGGCTTCAAGACCGATCATCCATTTGACCCGTCCGAACACTCTCCAAGAATGTCCGCACCTGGCCCAAGGCTGCCAACTTGGGCGATACAGCAAAGTCGTCAACTTAATCTGGGGTACTTCCGACGTGTTGCCGCCGTAGCCGGAACAGCAGGCCTGGCCCGCTTCAGGTCGGCCGTCAATGCTTTGCTGCTCCGCAAAAATGATCAACCCCGTAGGACGGCGGTATTGTCCTTCGACGCGAGTTTGTACGGCAAGGCGCTTTCGCCGGCGGTTGGTGGTCGGAAACCTTGCACGGTCGCGTTCGCGGAATTTTCCGAAAAATTCAACCTTTCAAAAGCGCCACATTCGCTGCCGTCGAATTGGCAAACCCGCACCGCACTGCGGAAAATTCTCTCGCTGGATGTCACACTCGACGAAGCCGTTTCGTCTAGAGTCGCGGAAAGCTGATGCTATGGCGATTGTTCAACGGAGGAGACTGCGGTGCCAGAATATCTCGGATCGCTGACTCGTTCTCTTGCTGGGAATGGTTTTGACCCGGGTTTATCTGCTGAAGCGCCAAGGAATCCAGGCGATGAAGTTCGGGAGCACGGATAGGACCGATTTTCTGATTCCGCCTTTTGCGTTCTTCTATTTTTACGTCCTGTTCACCACGGCCTTGGGGTGGCCGAACGTCGGCGGACGGGTCTTTTTTCGTTCCGATGCCGTCGCATGGGTCGGCGTGCTGTTCTGCCTTGCAGGCCTTCTCGTGCTGTTGTGGAGTCTGATTTCGTTCAGGCAGAGTTTTCGGATCGGCATCGACATCGATCGTCCCGACAAGCTTATCGTCGATGGCGTTTTCGCCTCCAGTCGCAACCCAATCTACGTTGGCTTTGGGTTGTGTGACACGAGGCATCGCCGGTCCAAACGGTGGTGCGTAACTGTACGAGA
>JASHRR010000058.1 GCA_030037185.1 Xanthobacteraceae bacterium
CAAGATCGTCTCGGCAGAAGCAAGCTCGCCCTCGGCTTGCGAAACCTTAGCTTCGATGTCGCTGCGTCGACCCGCGCTCTCTTCCGCCTCGCTCCGGAG
The DNA here is from genome assembly GCA_030037185.1 of Xanthobacteraceae bacterium. The sequence goes on from JASHRR010000058.1 coordinate 100, forward strand.
CGTCTTTTCCTCGGTGGTAAGGCGCGCCAGCGCGGCTTCAGCATCTGCGGCAAGTGCCTGCTCTCGTTCGCTGTCGGTGACGAGCTGCGTCAGCTGCAAGGCGAGTTCGGCAAGCCGATCCTTGGTGCGCTCTTCCTCGCGGTCGAGCTCCTGCCTGGCAACATTGAGCCGATGCACCGTGGCCCCGGCGCGCGCTTCTGCCTCGCGCAGGCTGGGTAGCTCCGCCGCGACCAGCGCCTGGCGCTTGGAGGCTTCCGCCTCTGTTGCGGTGCGCTGCGCAACGGAACGCAGGCACAGGTCTTTTGCGTGTTGGGCTTCGGCCACCTCAACTTTCGCCGCCGTCCACCGCACGTGATAAAGCGTTGCCTCGCACTTGCGCACTTCGGCAGAGACCGCGCGATACCGCGCTGCCTCCCGCGCTCGTTTCTTCAACTCGTCCACCTGGTCGGCGAGTTGGCCGATGACGTCTTCGAGGCGCAAGAGGTTGGCTTCCGTCGCTTTGATGCGTAGTTCGGCCTCGTAGCGACGCGCGCGTAGGCCAGCAACGCCGGCCGCTTCCTCCAGCACGTGGCGGCGCTGCTCAGGCTTGGCCTGGATGATTTCACCGATACGCCCCTGGTGCACCAGCGCCGGCGATCGTGCCCCGGTGCAGGCGTCGGCGAACACCACTTGCACGTCGTGGGCGCGTACCTCGCGGCTATTGATGCTGTAGGTAGAGCCGCCCTCGCGGTCGATGCGGCGCGCGATCTCGAGAGTGTCAGAGTCGTTGAAAGCGGCCGGCGCGGAACGATCAGAATTGTCAATCCGGACCGCTACCTCGGCGTTGTTGCGGGCTGCACGGCTGCTCGAGCCGGAGAAAATCACATCATCCATGGAGGAGGCCCGCATCGATTTGAACGAGGATTCGCCCATGACCCACTTGATCGCTTCAACCAGGTTTGATTTGCCACAGCCATTCGGCCCGACCACGCCGGTGAGCCCTGGCTCTATAAGGAAATCGGTCGGATCGGCGAATGACTTGAATCCGACCAAACGCAACTGCGTAAGCTTCATGCTGCTTGCCTCGGAGGCTTCCTACCGCGTTCGCCGGCCGATGGCTGACATCGACCACACGAGCGCCGGTTGGGCCCATCTTTCTTTCGAGGCGGATATGCGTGGGAACTTTCGCCCGATCGCTGATCGAGCGTTGCCTTACGTGCGAGGGATAAGCAATCGCATGGCGACGCTCTCCAACGATGGCTCTCAGCCAGCGGCAAACAAAACCCACCTTTCGGTGGGTTCCGAAAATGACCCCACCGCGACTATCCGCGGTAGGAGTCATCAGCCTTTCGGCACGTTAGGGCGACTCCATGCCCGATTCGCACGCTATCAAATTCGACTTAATCGTCAAGATGGGCGAGAACATGGCCGCGCATCGTCACTAAGGCGAAATCGGCCTTGTACTGTAGCAGATCGTCATCATATCAGCGGCGATCCGGCTTAACTCGTCAATGAGGCGCGTGATTTCGATTGCACCTTCAGGGCTGAGCGCACCATACCCACTCAAGTCTCTCGAGGACATTTCATCCAACGATATCTGCACGAACTCGATCGCGGTCTTGATGGCAACGAGCGCGCTCGTTGAAGGTTTGACTCCAATCTGTTGCCGTACGAGGAAAAGTCGCAACACATCGCGAAAGCGCGCAATTTGCTCTCTCAGGGCAAGTTGCTGGCCTGTCGGGACGTCCAGCACATATTCGGGGCACAGTGCTCGAGCGTTCGCTTCGTCGGTCGTGGCCCTCAATGCGTTCTCCAGACTATGATCCATATACTTGAAAGTTGCAAGCAGATGACGGGTTTGCGCCTCATTGAAGATCATGATTGCCCTCCCTTCGTGCCTTGTCTATCCGGGTGGGGTATTTCAGTGAATGCCGTCTGAATTGTCGATTATAAGGTCCGTGCAAAATAAGAGCAGAGCCGAAGGCCAAGAAACTCCCGGCAACGCAGCTGGCGAAGTTGGCAAACAGCCGTTGCATAGGAATATCCGTCTAAGATGACGACCCGTAATCGACAGATGATCAGTGAGCACTTTCGTTCCGACCATTCTCAGCGCGGGTCGGTATGCAGCCGGGTGCGGGCGAGCACTCCCAAGCTCGGGACGCGCAATCTCCAATTGTCAGGTGCTCACTTCGCAATGAGCACCGGACATGGAGCCAAGTTAACGAGCCGGTCAGCGCGGCTGCCGATGAGCCTCTCGTACAGTGCTGAATGGCCTCGGGCGCCGATAACCAGTAGGTCCGCCTCAAGCTCGGTGGCAAGCTGGACGATATCGCGTACGGGGTGGCCTGCAACCACATGGGTGCGAAGCTTCACGTGGCGTTCCTCCGCCATCGCCCGGGCACGGTGAATGACATTGTGGAAGCGGCGGGCACCACTACCGGTTTCTTCTCTTACTTCTTCGATGAATTCAGGCATGTAGTCGATCTCTTCCACCGAGACCATGTGAAGCTCGGAATCATTCTGCTGAGCGATTGCCAGTGCGAGTGACAACGCATGGAACGCGGATTCAGAGCCGTCATTAGCATGCAGAATCTTGCTGAACATCGGATGTCTCCCGGTCAATCGGCTTTTCTCCAAATCTGTCGTAGTGGGGTTATCACGTCGGTTCGACCAGCTCTCTCGCGGACCCGGCTTGGGGCATGAGGTGCTGCGGAAGATAGTAAGCATTGGCGATGACCGTCGGAATCACGGCGGTCGCAATGACAGCGGCCACCAACGCCGAGTATTGACCCTGATTGATAATATCGTGGGACAAGCCGAACAGGGCTGAGATCGTGCCGAAGGTGAGGCCCGTCGACATCAGGAGGGTGGTGTACATGGCCTCGTTGTGTCGCGAACCGAATTGCTTTGTCAGGGGATAAACGCCGACGATCTTCGTGACGACTTTGACGACGAGAAAGAAAATAAAGGCCGCGGGCGCCGCAATCAGGGCCGGCACGGAGACGAACGACCCCGCGCGGATGAAGTAGAACGGCGTCAGCAGTCCGAACGTGAGTGTGCGCAATCGTCTGACCAGGGCATGGTCCTTTCCTACAGTGCCGGCGAGAACCATTCCGATGAGATAAGCTGGAAGCACGGCCTCGCTGTCGGCCCAAGTGGCAAGCGCTCCCATGCCAAGGAGACACAGAAGGAGAAATTTCGTTTCCATTTCAGAGGGTCGCTTGCCGTATAGTCTGAAAAAGTGCCGCGTGAGCCAGGGAAGAACCGCAAAAACCAACACGCCAGCAACAGCGAAGATCACCGTCTTCATTGTGAAGGGAGCAAAGATGAGCCCAAGCGCAACGACGGTGCCGAGATCGGTGACAAAGCACGCCGCCAAGATAGTCTTGCCATATTCGGTCGTATTGAAGCCGAATTCGATCATCACAGCGTACACGACGGCTACCGAAGTTGTCGACATAGCGACGCCGGCAAGCCAACTTGCCATCAAGTCCCATCCAAGCAGAAAATGAGCGGCCCCGGCGCACCCTAGGAAGGGAAGAAAGAAGCTCCCGAGCCCAACGGCGGCCGCTTCTTTCCACTTTAGCCTGAAAACCTCCGGATCGAGCTCCGCGCCGGCCAGGAAGGTCAGGACTATAGCAGCAATACCGGCCAGGAATTTGACCCAAGACTCATCGGTGCCTAGCACGGACGAGCCGACCGCACCGCCGACAATCAATTGCGCGACCGTCCCGACGACGATCTCCGACAATGCGGTCGAGATGCGGAGCCAGACCGATAGCAGGCCCGCGATTATAGCGAGGCCTAACCACAACGTCGCAAGCGTCCAAACGTTCGTCATGTACAAGCCTCCAAGCCGGTCGGAGTTAAATAACAAACACGCGCGCCCGCGCACTCGTTGCGGATACGCGCTCCATACAGTGCAGGCTCAGAGGCAGTGGGAGTACAAAGGAAGTCTCCTACCGACGCCAAGCGCCCGGCAGGAGTCATCAGCCTCATCGGCGGTTGCGGGGGGACCCCTTCCCTCTCGTGTGAATTTATTTAGGGCAATAATTCTACGAAAGCAAGACTCGATTGGTTAGTGTTGGTCATGGGGGAATGCTTCATACGTTTAAGAGCCTGACGGCGGTATAAAGCACATTTCTCCACGAACCAGGATGCGCCGACGCAGTGCTCGTCAGGAACCACGTCGGCGTAGCAGTAGGGCCAGGATTGTGGTGCGAAAGTTGCCGAGTTAACACTCGCGCCGTGCTATCATGTCGCGCTCAAATTTCGTCAATTGACCTTCTTGCGTCCCCGCGCATTGCGTTTCGTCGCGGGAAACTCGACCGCCTTGCGTTTTGCCCATGCTGCCAATCCCTCATCGTTTATAGCTTCTGCCGCTTCCGCTGCACGCCCAAAGTATATTTGGCTGCGAAAACGGCGAGCAAGTGCGACCCACGCATAAGGAAGGTCGTTAAAACTAACGCTCGGCGCGTCGTCCAGGTTTCGCTCTTCCGCGATTGCATAGATTTCGTTATCATCTTCAATGGTTTTGCGCGCGCGGCGACGGCATTGGTCGAGCCGACGGCTGATCTCATCAGCACGCCAGGGCCTTGCTGTCGCATAAGCCAGTTCATAGAATTCTTGAGCCTGAGACCAATTAAAAACCTGAAAAAGGGCGTCTCCGGTTCGTTCTGCCTGTCGAGAGATATCTTCATTGCCGACCGAGGATCCAGTAACTCGAGACCTGATGTCCGTGAGAATTTGATCGGCGCTACCAAGCGCGAGGCGGTCGATTGCTTCTCGCAACCGGCTTGACCTGGGTCGCGGTCGGCCCGCGAGCATACTGGTGATGAAAATCTCATAGTCGAGGCGCTCCAGCTGAGCAAGATGATGCGCCGCCTCGACCCGATCCGCGTAATCTCCTGTCTCGAGTCGATCCAGCCAGAGACCGACCTGAGTTTCAAGTTGGTCCAGATCGTCGTTGACTGTCTGTCGCTCCCAAGACCGCCCCCAGCGCAAGCGCTGCCGGATCTCCGCGATACGGGCGTGTAATAAATTTGCGATCCGCGCGGCAACGAGTTGATGGAGGCTGCGCGGACCGGTTTCGTCGCCTTGATAGCTTGTCTCAGCCGCCCAAGCAGCAAATTGCTCGATGAACAGCGGATTACCTTTCGAGCGCACCGCCGCGACGGCCGCAACCGAATCGGATTTGATCAATCGCGTGGCCAGCTCTTTGGCGCGGGATGCCCGGAGCGGCTGCAATGTAAGTTCAACAGCAGGTTGCAACGTGTCTAACGCCTGCCGGGCGCTCGGGCGCGATGCCAAAATGACAAACGTCGTAGCATGCACGGCAGCTATGAGAGCATGAACAAAGGCGAGTCCCGCAGCGCCCGCCCAGTGAATATCGTCTAGCACCAAAAGGTCGAATTTTTCTTTGCGGATACGATCAACAACCGCTTGCGTGAATGTGCGAGGATCAGGCTGATCGGAAGGGAGGTCTGCGAGCTGGCCGGCAAAGTCTTCGCAATCTCCGCCGAACATGCTAAAACTCGCGGTGATTGCCCGCAGTTCTGGATGCCTTGCTAACCATTCCTTTATCAGGCGAGTCTTACCTGATCCCGGCTTCGCGACGATCGCCAAGGTGACCTTTGTGGTGCATTTCCAGCAATCCTCGATCCGGGAGAGCTGATGCTCCCTGCCTACGAACGGACTTCGGTGTCCAATCTCGTCGTGATCCAAGGCAGACGGGCGTTTGTGACCAATCATGCGATATTGATACTCCTCGCTTCCGTCGAGGAAGCGACGCGGGGCGCCCACAAAGTACTCCCGATGACGGTTACTCCGATAAATAATCTCCGGCGAGAGCAGCATGTTGTCAGGTTCGAATTTGAAGATCGCGCGCGCCGTGGGGCCGCGGATCATCGGATGGCCCCGCCGATCGAATGAGAGGACGTACTGATCGGTCCAAATACCCCAACGAATGTTGGCGTCACGCCCAAAGATGCGTTCGAGTCGCGGCAGCGAAGCGACGACCTGACGCTCGAGATCGCATGCGCGACGAAAGGCTGTTCGCAGCCCTTCCTGGGTCCAGGCAAGCCAGCCATGCTCGGCTACTCCGCATGTCGCGGTGCCAAATATAGCCGCAAGAATCTTCTCGATGACACTGATCGACTCGAGGAGGTCCTTGCCGGCAGGAGGACGAGCGTGCACAAGGCGCAAAACCAGCGCGCTCGCACCGACAAGCTCGTATCGTTTCGATCCGGCCGCCGGGCAACGAGCATTGGTTGGCACGAGCTGCCATTCGGTCCGCCCCAGAGGTTGTTCACCGAGCCAAT
>JASHRR010000543.1 GCA_030037185.1 Xanthobacteraceae bacterium
CCAATCGCTTGCCACGGTCTTCAATGCCGGACGGGATGCCTTGCGCCGTGGCTTTGTCGAACTGCGCGAGGGCATCAAGCAACCCTTTATGCAGGCCAGGGTTGGTGCGCTTGAGATAGAAGAGCGTCGCCAACCGGCGCCGATGACGAACGTCCTGCGGTTCGAGGCGCATTTTGTTGTTGTACGGCCCCTGGAGGGCGAAGTCGGCGGTGACGGCGGCTGCTTGGACCAAATTACGCCAACGCTCGATTAGTTTGTGCGGATGCCTAAGGTTCCTGGCCTCTGTGCCGCTGTATCGGACTTCTGTTTTCATTCGTCGGCACACCCCGAGATATAGATAGTAGTGGGTTTTTCCCACTCAGGATTTGAGTGGGTTTTTCCTACTGATCCCCCCTCGTTTGAGTGGGTTTTTCCCACTCGCTTGAGTGGGTTTTTCCCTACTGAGAAATGTTTCTTGCTGCCCTGCTTGGATGGTCGGTAGTTCCGAGTAGACTTGATGGTCCGGGCTGTTTTGGCCGCGCTCAAAGCTTCGTCCAGGCTGGTGAACATGCGCCATTCATGGCTTCCGTCGCCATCTATGCCGTCTGCAGGGCGGTAGGTGAGACGGTACAGAGTGGGCGTCCGGAATTCACCGATGCCGGCCACACCCCATTCAGTGACCACGGTAAACCCTAGGGCGCTGCATTCTTGGATCGCCGAAAAAATGCAGGTGCGGTCAATGCCGTAATCGACAAAGTTTTGATAGGTAACCGGCAACTTTCCGTTATCGTTGCCGCCGTGGTGGCCCAACTCGATTTCGAGACGGTCGAGCACTCGCCGTGCTGACAGGCTGAGAGCCCGATACGCTGGCGACTCCAACATCTCAATCAACCGGGGGGCGAATTGAGCGCTAATCTTGCCGCGCCCTCTACGTCGCTGCTTACCCATGACAATTTCCAGCGCATATAGCGCCGCCTTCACATTTTCCTGTGAAAGGTGGTTGTCAGAACCGCTTCGGTCGGCTATCTACAGCTTGCCACAGCTTTTTAGATATCGGCCTGAGCGGCCCAGAATTCAGGCCGCCGCTCAGGCGGCCTTTTTTCGAGCCCCGTTTCTCCTAGTCCCCCTCGTACGTCGACTCGTCATCGCCTTCGTCAGGCTCGCGGCCCAGCACTTGCCGGGCCGCACGCTCGAAATAGTCAGTCACTCGCCTGACCCCTGGTGGTCATTAATGCCGCGGTCGGCCTCTGCGGCCTTGCAGCATGCCTCGTAAAACGCATCGTCCATAATAACAGCGCCTCGGCTTGTCCACGCAGGTCGTCCTTCAAGTCGTTCGGGTATTCCTCGACAGGTTCGACCCGAATGATGCCGATCTCATTGGAGAAGTCGGGGTGGCCTGAGGGGGTGAAGGTGAACTCAACCTTGACCGGCACCGAGGTAAATCCATCAGGGTAGCGACACCCTGATGAATCGGCCTCGGCACGATTATTCGCGACGTTGAGATTGGTTTGGACAGTGTGATTCGTCGTCACCATTGGTGATTATTCCCATGATTGGCCGGGATCAGTTGTCTCCTTTGCGCGGTCCCGCTCCCGACCATTTGGCAGGACCACGTAATTCCAAAATGGCTTGCTTATTACCCCGGTGTGCATTGCCCAATGACCAAGGGGCTGCACAAAATCCATTTGCGAGGCAGCAAGATTCCAACTCATCGAGGACGCGCTTGATCCTGGTGAGATAGTCGTCGGCCATCAGGCGGCCTCCGGTCGTTTCCGTTGCAGAAACTCCGGGATATCCGGCATGTCGCCAGGCTTCGCGGCGTCGCAAACTTCCTTAACTTGGACGAGGTAGCCCGCGAGTCGCTTCTCGGATTCCGTCTTCGCCCGCTCGATATATGCGGGGATTTCCTCCACGGTTTTCGGCGGCGGAAGTGCAGTCGGCTCAACTTTAGGAGCAATGCGCGTTTTCAGTTTTGGCAGCATCTGCGGCGTCCTGTAATGCGTTGATGTGGTTGATCAGCTGGGTTTGCTGCTCTTCGCTCATTGCTTCCCAGAGCGAAACGACGCCCACGGCGTCAATGAATTTGCGCTGGTTCTCAGGCGTCGCATCGGACCAACTGAGCGAGTTGAGCGGTGGAGCGGTGTTGGCCGATGGCTTCGATGACTTTGCCGAATTGGCGCTGGGAACGATCGGCGGACTCGAAACCGGCTGCGACTTCGGTTTGGTCTCTGTGGGCGAGATCACGGGAATGGATGGCGGGCTCTGTCTCGACAGCTCGGGAATGCCATCCTTTTCATCCGACGCGCAGAACGCCTTGCGTTTCTCGGCCGATTGCTCCGGACAGTGAATCTTGGCGCTCACCTGCTCGCCGGCTTTCGCCTTCTCGATCAGCTCAGCTTGCTGCTGTGGCTCCATTTGGGCGAGTGCATCGAGTTCAGCTCCCTTATCGAGGGATGTGCCGGCAAGACTCGCGACATCGGGAATCTTTTTCCCGCGCCGAACAGCACGCTCGACAGTCTTCCGCGTCTTCCCGATCTTATTAGCGGTGTCGGCGGCGTAGCCTTTCGAATCGACATTTTGTCGTTTTGATTTCTCGCTCTTGCGGTCGCCACCCCGCTTCGTCTCGGGATGCCGCTTCTCATAAAGAGCCTGACGCCGCTCGTGATGCGCTGCCTCTTCGGCGGGCGATAGGTTAGCCCGGATCAGATTCTCATCGATCTCGCGCAGCTCTGCCTCATCGGCGGTAATGCCCTCGAGGACGATGCACGGAATACTCTCCCATTTTAGTTTTTTGGCCCCCTCGAGACGGTGCCGCCCGGCGACGAGGTAATACCCCATGCCGCCCTCACGCGGGCGAATCGTAATCGGATTAATCAGCCCAACCTCTTTCATCGATAACACGAGGCTGTCCACAACGCCGGGGTTTAACGCCCGGCGCTGGATAGTGATGGCTATACCGGACAAGCCGATGTCGCGTACCCGAAGATCAGTTGTTTGCGGGATAGTCTTGTTGATGGATGGCATGGCCGCCACTGCTCCTGATTATCGCTGTTGTCCGACACGCCCGAGCGCGCGGCGTAGCCGCGTGACGGTGTCGTACGCAGAATTACGGTTGCTCGTCGTCAGCGAGAAACTGACGAAGACATTGCGACCCGGTCGCGGAACCTCAATGCGAGGGTGCCGCCTCGTCCAGTCGATACGGTAGGCGATGCCGCGGCCCGCCAAGAATCGCTCGACCGCCTTCGTCGTGTCGCTGCGCTTCATCACGTGGCCCTCCTAGACAGTCTGTATGGAGGTACAACAAGGGCCGGTAGGAGGTG
>JASHRR010000544.1 GCA_030037185.1 Xanthobacteraceae bacterium
TTCACGAGCGCATTTAAGCGGTGGACAGGCCAAACGCCTCGAGAAGCACGTTTCCAACTCCAACACCCGCAGGACCCGATGTCCCCTCCGGCCCATTGGCTCCCACCCCGTCCCTGACTTCGGCTGTATTTTATCGTCTCGTTCCAGACCGGCGCTTTTGAGTAAGCCTTTGGCTCACAATCGCTGGAAAGCTCAACTCGTCCCTAACCGAGGACCGCTTACCTCAAAGGTGACCACAACGACGTGCCCGGTAGCACCCAGTCGATCTCTTCCGGCGGGTGAACTCGCGTAAATCTTGCCCCGGCACGACCGCAGCTGAAGGGGGCCACGAATGACAGAACGTAATGAGCCAACCCTTACGGTCACCTGCGTAGTCTGCGGGCGACCTATGACCTTAGCCCGCACAGTTGGCCACCCGTGTGCAGACGAGGTGAGCGTGTTCGAATGTTTGCCCTGCGGGTTCTCAGAAGGAAGCCCGAAAATCGAACTGACCGAGTACGATCACCACTCTGTTTGGCATGCTCGATACCAGGGCCTCGGCTTGTGCCTGAGCGGTCGCCGCCATGAAGGCGATCAGCACGTCACGGACTGCCTGTTGCATTGGCCGCTGCGACTTAACGGGCCCCTGGCACCGTCGGACCCATGGCGCTCCTCGCGACCCAATGGACCTTGGCGGACCCATGTGCCCGATGGGCCCCGAGGGGCTTGCAGAGCAGCCGTGGGGGTGGTCGCCAAAAGAAGACCCAGCCCGCATTGACTTCATTACGAAACGCCAACACGAATGACGAAAGGCTGGTTTGAATTTATCTTGCGAAATCAGTCGGTTGGACCACTACCCGCCGTTCGTCCTGAACAACACGCTCGGGTCGCCGCCTGTTTCGAGGTCACTGGGTCACCGGCAACCGCTTCCGACCGAGGCGTTCGCCCAAAGCGCATCTTTCGATTTGGAGAAGCCAAACGCCACGAAGTTGACTGTCATCGCGGCGCAGGCAGAACGTGAGCGGCGTCCCCGATAGAACACCGGCAGCGCAGAATATCACCTCACGGTTCTTAATGCCCCGCACCTTTTCGGCCGGAAGCGCGACATGATGCGGCCATTTGCGCTTGAGATCGTGGCGGGTGATTTCGTCTTTGCGACGGGTCATAGCTGTATCGCCATCAGCTTCGTGGCTGGCACGTTGAATTCCGCGGCGGCCTTCTCCATCGCGGTGGCCTCGTCCGGCGCCTCGACGGTGCCAAGCCGGACGGCTTTGGCGGCGAGCTTGTAAATGCTCCAGGTCATACGCTTTGGTGGTTCGGGCTTCTTGGCCATGCCAACAAGTATCGGCCGGGAGCTATGTAGGTTCAATGGGGCCGAAAACCTCCGGCCCTTGTGGCGGCGAGTGCGTGGGAGGGGCCAGGGCCTTAGCCAGCCGGAGAAGAAGCCCCAACGCCGGACGCAGGAAGCGGTGGCAATTGTCTGGCGAGCCGCTAGCCTCGTCGGCCTCGCGGCTTTGCAAGAGCAGCTTCCAGCAAGCGAGCCGGATCGCGCTCACCAAGTCTGGCCGCTGCAATAATTCGTCCGGCGATGACTTCGCGCGTTACCTCGGGCTGATCTGTGTCTTGAAGCTTGTTACATGCGGTATCGAAGGCTTCACTCATCGCTGCAATCGCCTCAGGGTCGAACGCCCCAGGTTGCATGAATGAATCAATTGGCATAGCCGCTCCCCCCAGCAGCCGCGGACGAAAAGGAGGCCACCAACTGAGGCGACCTCAAGGTGAGGACATGCCCTAAGCAGATAGGGCACCAGTTCACAGGCAATGTTCATGCCATCGATGCGTCGCGGGCACCGCCCGTCCGCGAGGACCATCAGACAACGGGACCAATGCGATTAAATTCGGGAAATGTAAGGCTTTATTAAGAAATAATTTTAACTAATTTTGCCGAGAAATGGATAGGGTAATTTATGGTCACATTAGCAACGTGAAATTTCCTACTCTGCCGGGGAGGGAACAAAAGTTCTCCATACCTAGGATATAAAATCAACACTCAGGGGATCGCAAAAGGAGCGAAACCGGACTTCACGATGTACAAGCATGAGATGATCGTGCGAATACGACGGCACCTGCAGGTTCTGATCGACGGTGCCTGTACCACGGTCTCGGTGGCGAATCCGTATTCGCGCCCCGCAATGCCACCGCGCACCTTGGGTACCGCGAGCTGGGGCTTGGTGACGATGCCGCTGATGGATTTTTCACCGAGCGTGACGAACACCACCCGATTTTACATCGGGGGAATCGGGTCGAACGTGACAAGCCGTCCGGCCCGAGCAGAACCGCCTCGCCGTCAATTAAGCTCTTGGCCTTGATCCAGCTCGGCGGCAGCCGCGAGCGCCGCCAATCGCACAGTCAAGTCATATGCGTTGCGGCTGTAAAGCCCCACCCGTGGGGCCGCCGGGCGCACGATAATTCGGTAGCGGTCATGTTTGATTTCGTGAACCCAGCCGGTGCCGACCGGCGGCTTTGAAGCTTTAAACCGGTTGAGCGGGCATGACGTAGCCGGCCGGAAGGCGCTTGATATTCATGGCCCGGAGAAGAGGGGCCGACGCGCTACCAGTAACAACGAACTTAGCGTGGCTTCGGCCTATAACTCCCAACGCCCACACTGCGATAGAGACGACACACAGCGAAGCCGTCGCTGCGCTAGGAAGGCCGCTGGTGCGTCGGCCCGAAACGGATGCACACGTGAGTGCCATAGGGGCATGGCGACTGACAAATTTGTCACGCGGTTATTTGGGAGCCGGGTGCTACGGTTTGCACCCGGTCGAGTCTCGCCACGTTCGCGGCCGCTCGCCGGTCCCGGCTTCCCATCCAAGCCGCCATGTCAACATGCCCCAATGCGAGCGCAAGCGAAAGTCAGACTGATCGAGGCCATAGGCGACGCGCTCGGCGAGGCCGAGGCGTACGTGGGCGGCAAGTGCGCGGTGGAGTGCGTGCGCGACGCGCTACGCAACGAGGCCGAACACCTCGACGAGGTGGGCTGGCATACGCGCGCACGGCATTTTTTTGACGCGGCGGAGGCGCTCGACGCGCTCAACAAGGCGCAGTGAGCGGGACACGCCGCCTACTTCATTGCGTACCACGCCGACCGAAGGATGCGCGCCATCACGCGCGTGAGCGTCCAGCCGAGCATTAGCGCCGTCCAGATGAGCGCGAATTCGCTCAAATACGTGACCAGCATATTCATGGGCTCCTCCCATCGTCCGCGGCGTCGACCGTGAGCTTGGGGCACCCCGCAGCCGCTATATGCGGCCGTCAACTTTCGTTCTCAGTCGTGGCAGTGTTATATTCAGCCATAGATAGCGACGTCAAGGTGGCAACGGTGGCTTCCAATATGGAATGCCCAAGGTGTGGCGGCGTCAGCAGCGATTTTGTTCGCGGTGTTTGCCGCGCTTGCTAAATGCGCGACTACAATCAAAGACGTTTCGCCTCGTCTATCATAGTTATCCATGACAGCTACGGCCGGCGCCCTTGTATTGAATGCCGCGAGCCGGGCACATACGCAGACGCCCTGTGCGCAAAATGCTACACGCGGGACTATCGGCGCCGTCGTCGGGTGCTTCGCACCTGTGCAATTTGTGGCGTCTCGTTTCAGTCGGCACGACACGACGCGCTCTATTGCTCACTGTCTTGCCGACTGCGCGCACGCCGCGCTCAAATCCGCATGCGGGCCGTCCTATATGCTCGCCAAAAGAAAGGGCCAGCATTTGCGCCGGCCAAGGTGGGTCGATAACAGACTGGATGCTACGCGGCCCGCGCAGCTTATCGCAAGCGCTGCCGATGCTCTTGTCCCCGCAACCACCATAATCCACAGCGCCGAATTGTGGGCGCTGAACAAGCCCGCTGGCGCGTGCCGGCGGGGCGCTGCCGTGTTGGGAGTGACGAAAAGGTGCATGGGCGGCGCTGGGGCGAGGCGGGCCCCCAAGTAAAGCCCCCAGGCACATGGGCGGCCCGTTGCGCTCGGTCCAGCTCATCATGAAGGTGCCGCCCCGAAGCCGCCAGCGCACGTCGACACGGCCGACCTCGATCGACAGCGCTCCATATTTGCCAGCGTCGGTCGCAAGCTCGTGCAGCGCCAGACCGATCGCTTGGGCGGCGGCCGCATTCAAGTGCAGCTTGGGGCCGTTGACAGCGATCCGAGATCCAACATCTGCAAAGTGCGCGAGCTGGGTGCGCACGAGAGTCTGGTCGTCGACGCCGTGCCAGGCAGCGAGCAATGACTGCGCGCGCTCGGTGGCGGCGGTGAAGCAATCGAGCATGGCCTTGACGCCATTCAGAAGGCGGCACCCCGGCGGCCGAGGCGCAAGGAGGGGGCGCAATGACCTACGGCGATCTGCTGGAATATCTGCGCCCGCTCACCGACAACGACCTCGGGAAAACGGCGCAGGTGCTGGTGCGATCAGGCCTTGGTCGTTCCTTCGGATCGATCCAGGCGACGGCGATGATTCGCCGATGCCGGCACCTGGGTTAAGACAGCTGCGGGTCAGGGGCAGCCGTAATGATAGACCGCGAGACCTACGTCGGTGACGCCTATATTTGGCTCGCCGTCATGGTGCCGCTCGTGATCGTGCTGACGGTGATCGGTTACATTCGGTATCGGCCGTGGCGCTAGCGGGGCGACGCGGCGCGATTTTGTCCCAATTTTCGTCCCAACCGGACAAACTTGGCCAGCCCAGGACAGGATATCGCTGCTGGCATGCAGTGCAGAAGCGCCGGATTTCTCAGCATTTCTGCAACGTGGCATAACGAGATAGGACGGGGCCGTCCGTACTTGCTATAAGGCAGCACCACAGCATGACGGTGCAGGACACTCACCCATGAACGCGCCCATCAGCACCACCCCGCCCTACCGCCACTCGCCGCTATTCCCGCTCGGCCAAGACATCACCCCCTACCGCAAGCTTTCCTCGGACGGCGCGCGGGTGGAGCGCATCATGGGCGAGGAGGTCATCGTCGTCGCCCGCGAGGTGCTGCGGGCCCTTGCGGAGGCGGCGTTTGTCGAAATCAACCATTTGCTGCGGCCGGCTCACCTCAGGCAGTTGCGCGCGATCCTCGATGATCCGGAGGCTTCCGACAACGACAGGTTCGTGGCCTACGATTTCCTGAAGAACGCCAACATCGCGGCCGGCGGAGTGCTGCCGATGTGCCAGGACACCGGCACCGCCATCATCATGGGCAAGAAAGGCCGGCTGGTGTGGACCAGCGGCGACGATGAGGCGGCGCTCGCCGAGGGCGCGCGCGATGCTTATCTGAAAAAAAATCTGCGCTATTCCCAGCTCGCGCCTCTGTCGATGTTCGAGGAAAAGAACACGCGCAACAACATGCCGGCGCAGGTCGAGATCTATGCCGAGGGTGAGGACGCCTACAAGTTTCTGTTCATAGCCAAAGGCGGCGGTTCGGCCAACAAGGCGTTCCTGTTCCAGGCCACGCCATCGATCCTGACGCGCGAGCGGATGCTGGCGTTCCTCAAGGAGAAGGTGCTCACGCTCGGCACCGCAGCCTGCCCGCCCTATCACCTCGCCATTGTCATCGGCGGCACCTCGGCGGAACTCACGATGAAGACCGTCAAGCTTGCCTCCACCAAATACTACGACAGCTTGCCGATGGTAGGCTCGGAAGATGGCCACGCCTTCCGCGACCTCGATATGGAGCAGCAAGTCCTGCGGTTGACTCAGTCGCTCGGCGTCGGGGCGCAGTTTGGCGGCAAGTATTTCTGCCACGACGTGCGGGTGATTCGCCTGCCGCGTCACGGCGCCTCGCTGCCGATCGGTCTGGGGGTATCGTGCGCGGCAGATCGCCAGGCGCTGGGTAAGATCACGCGTGACGGCGTTTTCCTGGAGGAACTGGAGCACAATCCGGCGCACTATCTGCCTGATGTGGATGGCGCGAAGCTCGGCGGCGAGGTCGTGAACATCGACCTCAGCCGGCCAATGGCGGACATTCTTTCGACGCTGACCCATTATCCCATCAAGACGCGGCTGTCGCTCACCGGCCCGATGATCGTGGCGCGCGATCTCGCCCACGCTAAGCTGCGCGAGCGGCTCGAAAACGGGCAGGGCCTGCCGGACTATTTCAAGAACCACCCGGTCTATTATGCCGGCCCCGCAAAGACACCCGAGGGCTATGCGTCCGGCGCGTTTGGGCCCACCACGGCCGGTCGGATGGACAGCTTCGTCGATGATTTCCAGGCCGCCGGCGGCTCCATGATATCGGTCGCCAAGGGCAACCGCTCGCGTCAGGTGCGCGAGGCCTGCAAGAAGCACGGCGGCTTCTATCTCGCCTCGATCGGCGGCGCTGCCGCAAATCTCGCTGAGCACTGCATCAAGAAGGTCGAGGTGGTCGAATATCGCGAGCTCGGCATGGAGGCGATCTGGCGCATCGAGGTGGAGAATTTCCCGGCTTTCATCGTGATCGATGACAAGGGCAATGATTTCTTCGCAGAGCTGAATTTGGGGTAGACCCGCAAGATGGGTTGAGCGAGAAACCCGTCATCGGCGCTCCCCTGAGCGGCTCGCGCCGGTTTCGCTTGCGCGCGGCGATTGAACACTCCCTGGTTTACGAAGGAGGACCACATGTTGATTATCGCACAGAGATTCGTCCGACGCGGAGTCATCCGATCCGCCCTCGCGCTTCTCGGCTTGGGGGCGCTTGCGGCCGCCTTTTATCTCGGCTCCGTGGCGGCGCAGCAACCGGCGCCGGCCACCAAGGTGAGCCAGTTGATGAAGCAGACGCTCGCCGACGTCCCCGGCCGCGAAGTGATGATGATCACGCTCGACATCCCGCCGGGTGGCGGCTCGCCCGCGCATCGTCATCCGGGAGCTCATAATTTTGGCTACGTGCTGGAAGGCGCCTACAAGATCAAGCTCGACAACGGACCCGAGCGGGTCCTCACCAAGGGCGAGACCTTCTACGAGGCGCCCGGCCAGCTTCATGCGGTGTCAAGTAACGCAAGCAATAGCGAGCCCGCCAAGGTCTTGGTTGTGGTTGTCAACGAGATCGGCAAGCCGCTGACGGTGCCGGAAAAGCCGTAGACTGGTGTTGCGCTCTGACGGCGCGCAAGACTGCAGTGGTCATGCCCCGCGAAACTTTGTCCCCCGCCAATGCGGGGAGCGGGGCATCCTGCCACCGAATCTGTTATTCCAGCTTAATCCCCGTCATGCGGATGATATCGAACCAGCGCGGCGCATCCTGCGCCAGCAGCATCGCAAAGTCCTCGGGCGTGCCGCTGCGCGGCTCGATGCCGAGATTGCCGAAGTTCGTCCGCACCTCCCTTGATTTTAGCGCCTCGTTGATCGCTCCATTGAGCCGCATCACGACAGCGCGCGGCAGGCCAGCTGGCCCGACGATTCCCCACCACACCTCGATCGGGTAGGGAAAAATGCCAGTCTCGGTCAGGGTCGGCACTTGCGGCAGCTCCGGCCAGCGTGCCGCGCTCGTCACCGCGAGCGCGCGCAGCCGCCCTTGTTTGACAAGCTGCAGCAGCACCGACTTGGTGTTGAACACCATATCGATCTGGCCCGCGAGAAGATCGGTGATGGCAGGTCCGGCGCCTTTGTAAGGGATGTGCACGATATCGGTGCCGGTCTTGAACTTGAACAATTCGGAGACGAAATGCGGGACGATGCCGGGCGCCGAGCCGTAGTTGAGCTTGCCGCCATTCGCCTTGGCGTAGCGCAGGAAGCCGTCGAGCGTATCAGCCGGCACTTTGGGGTTGACCACCAGCACCATGGTCTCGGTCGATACGGTGCCGATGGCAGTGAAGACGGCCGCCGGATTGAAATCAGGCGTTTTGACCGACGGGCCGATCGAGAGGGTGCCGATGCCGCCGATCAGGAGTGTGTAGCCGTCAGGATTCGCGGCTGCCACAGCCCGTGCCGCGATCAGACCGCCGGCGCCCGGCTGGTTTTCGACGATGACCGGCTGCCCGAGGATTGCCTGCATGCGCAACGTCACCAGGCGCGCCAACGCATCGGTCGAGCCGCCCGGCGGCACCGGCACGATCAGCTTGACGGGGCGCTCCGGGAAGGTCTGGGCGTGGACCTGGACCGTGAGGCAGGTTGCAAGGACGACAGCGAGTGCTGCCAAGCCCCACTGTCTGGGCCGCTCAGCGCTGCGGTTCAGAACGCATTTCAGCGCACCGACGAGCCGGAAGGCTTGTCGAGCGGGCGCGCCTTGCTTTGCCCACCCGATCCCGGCTATGTCATTTTTTCTCATTTGGAATGACCTGCTCCACAAAAGCGCCTGACCGGTCACGATCGTTGTCAGAGCCCAAGGCTGTCGGGATCGACTCGGTGGTCCGCATGGGTAACCGATTGGGTTGCAGCATCGGGCACAGCACCTGCCGCGCCGGATACGTCACAACCGGCGCGGATCCTCTCAGGCCGAACCCCATGCAGAACCGTATGAATGTGTCACTGCTGCAACGGGTCCTCTAGAACTTGGGTCGTTGCAAAATCCGCGGTGTTATCGGTGGTGGCGGGATCGGGACCGTGTCCCTCCGCAAAGGCACGATCTTCCACGCGCCGTCCGTGCAGCAGCCCCGGCAAGCCCTGGTTCCCTTCGATGCAGCGCGGCTCGGTGTAAAATCTGTTCTCCTCATCGCTCTGCCTCGTGAATTCCTCTTTGAGAGTCCATGGCCGCGTCCACACGGTCGGATCTTCGATCGTGGCTTCGTAGGCGAGGGTCCTTGGACCGGTGCGGGTCCAGCGCTCGACGAGATGCAAATTCTGGCGCGATCCAAAGACATCGGTTTTCGAGCTGAAGTTGGTCACGTCGATCACAAGCGTGTCGCCCTCCCAGTGGCCGCGCGAGTCGCCGCACCACTGACGGATGTTGGCCGGTAAGTGGGGGCTTGCGTCCATGACGATATTGCGCTGCCACCCTTGTCCCTGACCCACGTCATAGAACATCGAGATGCCGCCCGGGGTCTGCACGATCCGGCGGAAACTGCCCGTGTTGCCGCCAAACACAAGCGGCCCGCCGGTCAGGCAGCGCTCGGCCAACGAACTGTCCTCCGGACCATCGTTGCGATTCATACGTCCAGTATTGTAGCGAGGAGGAACTTCCGCGCGTCGCGGCGATGTCGCCGGATCGTATTTCCAGCCTGCGCAGCCCGCCAACCCCTTTTTGCAGGTATCGGTCGACTGCACCAGGGCGAGGCGAAATTCACGATCGACTGCCGCCGTCTTCTGAGCCTGCGGGGTCAGCGGAGGAAGGCGGCCATTCGGCGGATCGGCAATTCGCGAGGTGCGAGCCCCGGTGCGCTTCATGCTAAAGAACACTGCGCCATTATAGCCGTTATTGACGTCGCGCTCGGTCGCCCGCCGGTTGACTATCCCCAATCGCGCTTGGTCCAACTGAGCGCGTTGCGCCTCGGTGAAAAATTCCTGGTTTGCGTACTTGGTCGGGCGCTGCAAGGGCGTATCAAATTCGTTGGTCCAGATTCCCTGTAGATCAGGTTCCCCCCAAGCCGTCTTCAACGAAGGGGTTTTCAGGGCCGCGCCGGAAACAACTGGAGCCTGAGCAGAGGCTGGGGTGACAGACACCGAAATGGCGACGTCGGCTGCGGCGGCAACGGCAGCAGTCACGATCAAGCCTGCGAAGCGGTTATCCATGATCATCTCCTTTTGCCTTGCAACGTGTTGGTGTGACGAGGACCAAGCGGGGTAGTTATCAAACGATTCGCCGCCCGGATGGGCCGGCTTGCGACGATTGAGTTGTGCTAGCCGACGCCGCGATAAACATCGCCGGCCTTTTCAAAAATTGAGACTTCGGCACGTCCCTCGGGGCAGCTCACTGGCGACGCTATCAGTTCCCGCCGGTGTTTGAAAAGGAGCGGGACGGCCGGATTTGGCCCTCTGCTTCGGTTGCGGCGCGCGCCCCCCAACACCCATTTGGGGCAACTGCCTGCTCGCGAGGCCTTTGCAAGCTGAGTGTCCCCCCGTCGATCTAACGCCCGCCGGCCTTCACGTCCCCATTCGGCGGCCGCCCACCTGTCCGGCCACGAGGATCAGCCGCGTCCGTCCCGCAGTGCGCAGGCGAAGCGCTTTTCCACCGCCATGTGGGTTGCGACGGCGGCTTGTGGGGCAGCATGGCGCCGGATGCGAAGCCCTGGAGGGCGGTGAGCCGCCTTGTCGGTGGTGGTCAAGCTTCGCCCCGCCTCGGCCTTTAAGATCGTGGGTCAGCCACAATAGCACAATTAATGGCTGCAATGACGTCGCCCGCCGCTTACTCGGCCGCCTCGCGCTCATGCCCGAGCCGCCGGTTGAGCGCCGCCAACAGCGCATCCGCGGCCTCGGCGATCACGGTGCCGGGGGGGAAGATGGCCTCGGCGCCGGAGGCTTTGAGGACATCGTAGTCCTGCGGCGGCACCACGCCGCCGACCACGATCATGATGTCACCGCGCCCTTCCTTCGCCAGTGCCGCTTTGAGTTCCGGCACCAGCGCCAGATGGCCGGCCGCCAGCGAGGACACCCCGACAATGTGCACGTCGTTCTCGACCGCCTGGCGCGCTGCCTCGGCAGGGGTCGCGAACAAGGGGCCGATATCGACATCGAAGCCCAAATCCGCGAAGGCGGAGGCGATGACTTTCTGGCCGCGGTCGTGGCCGTCCTGACCGATCTTGGCAACCAGGATGCGTGGGCGGCGGCCCTCATCGGCCTCGAACTTTGCAACGGTGCGCAGCACGCGATCGATCATATCGCTCACGGCGCCGACCTCCTGCCTGTAGACGCCCGAGATCGCTTTGATCGCGGCGCGATGGCGGCCATAGATTTTTTCGAGTGCCAGCGAGATTTCCCCAACCGTCGCCTTGGCGCGGGCGGCGTCGATCGCGAGCGCCAGCAGATTGGTCGTCCGCATCCGACCCTCCCCGGCCTGCGGAGGCTCGGCGGCGGCGCGCGTCAGCGCTGCAAGCGCCTCTTGCACGGCGACGGCGTCGCGCTCGCCGCGCAGCCGCGAGAGCTTCTCGAGCTGCAACTGTCTCACCGCCGAATTGTCGACCTTGAGGACGTCGATCGTGGCGTCGCTTGGCGGCCGATACTTGTTGACCCCAATCACCAGCTGGTGACCGGAATCGATGCGCGCCTGGGTCCTGGTGGCCGCCTCCTCGATCCGCAGCTTGGGAATGCCTGCCTCGATCGCCTTCGCCATTCCGCCCAACTCTTCGACCTCGCGAATGTGACCCCACGCCCTGCGGGCCAGCTCTGCAGTTAACCGCTCGAGGTAGAACGAGCCGCCCCAGGCATCGATGATGCGGGTCGTGCCGGTCTCATGCTGAAGAAAAAGCTGAGTATTGCGGGCGATGCGGGCGGAGAAATCGGTCGGCAGCGCCAGCGCCTCGTCGAACGCGTTGGTGTGCAGCGACTGCGTGTGGCCCTGCGTCGCCGCCATCGCTTCGATCGCCGTGCGCACCACGTTGTTGAATACGTCCTGCGCCGTCAGCGACCAGCCGGACGTCTGGCAATGGGTGCGCAGCGATAGCGAGCGGGGATTGGCCGGACCGAACGGCTTCATCAGCTTCGCCCACAGTATCCGTGCGGCGCGCAGCTTGGCGATCTCCATGAAGTAGTTCATGCCGATCGCGAAGAAGAACGACAGCCGCGGCGCGAATTGGTCGATGGCGAGGCCGGCGTCAAGTCCGGTGCGCACATATTCGACGCCGTCGGCCAGCGTATAGGCGAGTTCCAGATCCGCCGTCGCACCTGCCTCCTGCATGTGGTACCCGGAAATCGAAATCGAGTTGAATTTCGGCATCCGCTCCGATGTGAAGGCGAAAATATCGGAAATGACCCGCAGCGACGGGCCGGGCGGGTAGATGTACGTGTTGCGGACCATGAACTCCTTGAGAATGTCATTCTGGATCGTGCCCGTAAGCTTCTCGGGCGCCACACCCTGTTCCTCGGCAGCGACGATGTAGAGCGCCAGCACCGGCAGCACCGCGCCGTTCATGGTCATGGATACGGACATGCGCTCGAGCGGGATGCCGGAGAACAGCGTGCGCATGTCGTAGATCGAATCGATGGCAACCCCCGCCATGCCGACGTCGCCGGCGACGCGCGGATGATCGCTATCGTAGCCGCGATGCGTGGCGAGATCGAAGGCGACCGACAGGCCTTTTTGCCCGGCCGCCAGATTGCGCCGATAGAAGGCGTTGGAATCCTCCGCCGTCGAGAACCCCGCATACTGGCGCACCGTCCACGGCTGGGTCACGTACATGGTGGGATAGGGGCCGCGCAGATAGGGAGCGATGCCGGGGTATCCGTCGAGGAAATCAAGCCCGGCCATGTCGCCGGGCCCGTAGATCGCCTTGACCGGGATGCCCTCCGGCGTGAGCCATGGCTCGCCCGCTGCACCGGCGGCCATCTGCGGGCCGGTCGGCGCGGTGAATGCGATGGTGCCGAAATCGGGTATCTGGGTCATGGCACGCTCACGTTCGATGCTGAATGCGCCGATATTTGGCTATCGCCCACCAGCTATTAAAGGTTGCGACCGGCCATGCAAATCTCATTCCGAGTGCGCGGGGGTCAGGATTTGGTGCGCCGCCGTAAGCGTCGCCAGCAGGTCGCAGCCGACATGGATGAATGTGCCGACGCCGGCCGCTCTGAGCATCGCTTCCAACTCTCGCGGGCGCCCGGCAAGGTATACGTGCTTGGCGCCCGCCCCGCGTAAAGCGCTTGCTACGGCGGCTGCTTGCGTGGCGTAGACGGCGTCTGATGAGCACAGGCATGCGATGCCGGCGCCGGACGCTTCGAACGAGGAGAGCATATCGCCGCAGCTCGCAAAGCCGTCGTTGGTTATGGCCGCGATGCCCCCGGTCTCGAAGAAGTTTTTCGCATAAGTCGTCCGCGCGGTGAAGTCGGCGAAGGTGCCGAGATTGACGAGGAAGACTTTCGGCCGTGCACCCGTTCTTTCGAGTACCCGGTCGGAAGCGTCCCGCAGCGCTTCGAAGGGCTCGGCGAGACGAAGGCAGGGGAGGGCGCTTGCCCCTCCTCGGATCGATTGGGGAGAGGGCGAAGCAAGGAGCGGAGATGGCGCCAGCACCTCGACCGGCGCTTCCGCAATATTCGGAAACTCGCTCGTCCCGGTCAACGCACCATCGCGGTGCGCAATCGCATTTTTGCGCTCGGCCCGAACGGCGGCCACCTTGGCCTGGATCAAGCCGTGCTCCAGCGCCGCGGCAGCGCCTCCTGCTTGCTCGATTTCCTGGAATAGCGACCAGGCGGCGGCGCACAGTTCACACGTCAAACTCTCAAACCCCCCTGCCCCTGCAGCCGGGTCGGCGACCTTGGCAAGATTCGATTCCTCCAACAGGATGAGCTGCGTGTTGCGGGCGATGCGCCGTGCAAACCCGTTCGACAACCCGATTGCAGCCGTGTGGGGCACGACGGCGATGCTGTCAGCGCCGCCGAGGCCAGCCGCGACCACCGCCACCGTGGCGCGCAGCATGTTCACGAACGGATCACGCCGCGTCATCGTGCGCCACGCCGTTTCCGCGGCAATCAATGCGGGTGCCGGGGTCAGCCCACAGGCTTCCTCGACGCGGGCCCATAGTTTGCGCAACGCGCGAAATTTCGCGGTGGTCGGAACTGATCGGCGTCGGCAGCAAGACGAAAATAGATCATCCTCCGCGCGTCGATGAGGGCGACGCCGCTCGCTTCCAATGCGCGCAGATAGGCGAGCGCCGTTGCGAGCACATAAGCAAGTTCCTGGGCCTCGGACCCCCCGGCGTTGTGGACGACGCGGCCGTCCGCCGCCGCGAACGGGCCTTTGTAGCCCTGCATCGCAAGGCCATTAATGCTGGCTGCGAATCCTGTGCTGTCGTCGCGCCAGGATCGAGCGCCGTGCGCAGCCGCGCCGATCTGGCCTAGCGGGTCAAATCCGAAGCTGATGTCGGCAGCGGCCGAGGAAACGCCAATTCTTTGGACCACGTCTGGCATTTGCCGCGCCACCTGGGCCGCATTCGGCCCAGGCTGCAAGTCAATTGCAACTCCGGCGCCGAGAGGTATTCCGTCCAGCAGGCGAGCCAGTGGAGCGTTGCCATCGAGCCCAAAGCCGTATGCCCCGATCGCACCGGCGAACACGAGCGCGAGCCCGGTCGCGCCGTTCTCAAGATCGTGCCGCGCCTGGGCGTTGGCGGGGGCGGGATCCGGAAAGTCGATGCGTTGGACGATCCGCCACGGCGCCCCAGCTCTGTGGCCGAATACCGGCCGCGCGCCGCGGTCGCGCTCATAGAGCGGCGCAATGGCGATGCCGTCGCAGCTTTTCGACATCAGGCGCTCTTCAAGGGGCGCGCCTTTGATCACGCCCGATACGAGAGCAAGCCATTGCTCCCGGCTCGCCGCAGGAAACTCCGTGAACGTCGGTTCGCTGTCTCTGACCATGGTATTGCTCATGGAGCTAAATGGTTTGCTCATGGAGCTAAATTGGCACGTTCGCATTGCAAGGCCAATGGAACGTTGGGCGGACGCTCGTTGGAGCGGATTTCGGTCGGTGTGGACGACATGCCCGCCATCGCCTTGTTCCGGCGTGAAAAATAATCGGTCCGTGCCCGCGACAAGCCAGGCCACGTTCCGCGAGAGGACGCTAATTGCCTCAACCTGAGGGGAATCAGCTCCGGGTGCCGAGCGCCGCCAGCCTCTCGATGCCGCCCGGATCGAGCCGGGCAAGCGCTTGCGCGATCGTAATGCCCTTGATCTTGCGATTCGGCGCAATCTCGGCGAGCGGCGCGAGGACAAAAGCCCGCTCGAACAGATGCGGATGCGGCAAGGTCAGGCCCGGCTCCTCGATTTCAATTGCATCAAATGCGATGATATCGATGTCGAGAATGCGTGGGCCCCAGCGCCGTTCCTTGCTGCGATCGCGACCAAACATCGCCTCGATGGCGAGCGCGCGATCGAGGAGGGCACGCGGCGTCAGCGTGGTGTCGACCGCGATGGCGAGATTCACGAAAGGCGGCTGATCGGTCAGCCCCCACGGCGGCGTCCGATAGTCGGAAGAGCGAGCAATAAGCTGCACCTCGCTGCCATCACATAATGCGGTGACGGCGCGGGCGAGCGTCGCTCGCACATCCCCCAGATTCCCGCCGAGCCCGAGGAGTGCCTCCATTGTGCTTCGCGCCTCACCGCGCTTGTCAGGATTTATAGGGTTTGTCTCGCCAAGCAGGATCGCCTCCGAAAATTTAACGATGGAGGGCGGTAAACGTCGCGTTCATGCGTTCGCCTCGATTGCTGCCATGACCCGCAGCGCCTGCACGGTCGCGGCTACATCGTGGGCACGGACGATCGCGGCGCCGTGCGCGACCGCGAGGAGATGGGCTGCGATCGATCCGCCGAGCCGCTGGTCTGGCGGCGTTGGGACAACCGCATTGATAAGACGCTTGCGCGAGGCGCCAACCAGAAGCGGCAGGCCGAACGTCTTCAGGCGGTCGAGCCTGGCTATTGCCGTCATGCTCTGCTCGGCGGTCTTGCCGAAGCCGATACCGGGGTCGAGGACGATGAGTTCGCGATGAATACCCGCGCGCGCGGCGATGGCCAGCGAGCGTTCGAAGAATGCCGCGATATCGGCCATGATGTCGATGCGCGGATCCGCGGCGTCGCGGTTGTGCATGACGACGACCGGTACAGCATAGCTTGCAACCACCTGCGCCATCTCGGGGTCGCGTTGCAGGCCCCAGACATCGTTGACGATCGCGGCACCACGCTCGATTGCCCAGGCCGCGATCGTCGCCTTCATGGTGTCAATCGAAACCGGTCGCCCCATCCGCGCTGCGGCCGGCAGCACGAATTCAAGGCGTCGCAATTCTTCTTCGGCCGACACGGCGACCCGATTGGGCGACGGGCGAGTGGATTCCGCGCCGATATCGATGATGTCGGCGCCCTCCGCAATCATTTGCGCGGCATGCGCGACCGCGGCGTCAGGTGCAAGAAAGGCGCCGCCGTCCGAGAATGAGTCAGGAGTGATGTTTAAGATCCCCATCACCAGCGGGCGCTGCAACGCCAGCAAGCTTGCAAGGGCGCTGACGTTCGTGCTCGACGCGGTGGTGGACGCGCCGGAGAGGAAAGGCGAAGCGGCGATCATTTCGCTGATGTTTGCGGTTACGCCTGTGGTGTCAAGGGAAACTGCGCCGGTGTGGAGGCTCTTGCCCCGGACATGTGCAGCCTGTCATCGGGCCCGCCGAAGGCGGAACCCGATGGCTTGGCCCGTCCGACGGGGCTTCGGCGCGCTAAGATGAAAACTACTCACCGACCGGGCCCCAGCGGCATAGCAGAATTTTCACGCGCTGCAGGTCGGGCGAGGTCCGGTGGGGAACTAATATGAAATCTTCACCGGCAGCTTCTTGGCGTGATCAATCCAGCGCCCCACTGTCTGCTCGGAGGGCAGCACGCGAACCAGCTTTCGTTCCAGGTTTGCCTCCGCCATCCGCCCGGCAAGTCGCGCTGGATTGCGGTACCTGAGCTCCCGGATGGTTACGACGCCCGCAGCTTCCAACAGTTCGGCGTATTCCGGTCCGACGCCTTTGATACGCATGCGATCGATGAAATTAGCAACCTGAAGTAATTTTTCCTGATCGATCTCTGTTTTTTCGGCAAGCATCTGGCGGCCTTTGAGGCTCTTCGCAGTCTCAAGGAGCTTTTCCGTTGTGCGAATTCCAGCTTTCTTCATTTTGATCGCAAAGCCTGGCCCAAGACAGCCGTCAAGGTCAGAGATTGAGGAAGGCATGATTCGATACCCCCAAGCCCGGCTGGCTTTATTCAAATAAATTGGCTGAGACCTGGAATGGCTTCAATGATCGCGTTGACTTCGCGATCGCCTGCCTTGTCTCGGGCATACGCAATAAGCTCGCGGGTGACGCCCTGGATCTCGCCCATGTCCAGCCCAGCCGACATCAGTCGGCTGCCCACGCCCATAATTCCGCCTCCGCCGGCGAACGGCCCGCCCCCACCTTCGGCACGTGCGGAAGCAATCGCCTCAGCGGCGCCAGGCAAGCGTCCAAGCAGGGCCTGTACCGTGTCAGCAGGCCCCTCAGCTGCCAGGAAATCGAGGATGATGCCCAGGGCGCGCTGCGCAACTGGGCGGTCAATGCCCACATTGCTGACGACCTGGTCGACGAGCTCGTCCATAGCCTCCTCGTGGATCTTGCTCCGCCGGCAAGACGAAACCATATTGCGCACTACATCTGCCTAGACAAGGCCGAGCGAAAATTTGGCGACGACGTGTTGCAAATCGACAACGCTGGCGCTGCCCGCGGGCGTTGTTACGCCAGTGGCCGATGCGCCATTCCGGCGTTGCTTTCGTGTGGTGTGAAGTGCGAAGTGTTCAACATGCGCTGTGTCCGGTAAACGACGTAATGATCAACTCCACGTGAAGTTCGGCCCGAAGCGAACTTCGACCGGAGCGAACTGGCGACCGTCGAAGCAAGCGGCGGCGGAAGTGGGCTATAACGGAAGGTGACCATGAGCGATCTCGATAATGTCCTGGCGCGCATCGATGCGGAGCGCGACAGTAGTCTCGATCGACTTTTCAAGTTCTTGTCTATCCGGTCGATTTCTACCGATCCGGCCTATGCGGACGACTGCCGCGCAGCGGCTTTCAGCCTTGCGGCCGATCTCTCCACGCTCGATATTGCCGCCGAGGTCCATCCAACAGATGGGCATCCGGTGGTGTTCGCCAAGAGCGGGCTTGCCGGAGGCAGCCGGCGCAAGCGCGTCATCTTCTACGGTCACTACGACGTGCAGCCGGTCGACCCCGTGGATTTGTGGGAGAAGCCGCCATTCGAGCCGCGCATCGCCACCCTCTCGGACGGGCGCAAGGCGATCGTGGCGCGCGGTGCCTGCGACGATAAAGGCCAGGTCATGACCTTTATCGAAGCATGCCGTGCCTGGAAGGCGGTGACGGGCTCGATACCCGTGGACATTACTTTCGTAATCGAAGGCGAGGAGGAGTGCGGCTCCAAACATCTGCCGGGCTGGCTCGCGGCGCACAAGGGGGAACTTGCGGGCGACATCGCGCTCGTTTGCGACACCGGCATGTGGGATCCGACCACACCCGCGATCACGATCGCACTGCGCGGCCTCGTCTATGAGGAAGTCAAGATCAAGGGTGCGGACCGCGATCTGCATTCCGGAGTGTTCGGCGGGCCGGCGCAAAACCCCATTCGCGTGCTCGCCCAGATCATTGCTGCGATTCACGATCGCGATGGCCGGATCACCATCCCGGGGTTCTACGACGACGTGCCTGAATTGCCCGACGACGTGAGGAAGTCCTGGACCAAATTAGGTATGACGCCTGAAAAATTCCTCGGACAGGTTGGTCTTGCGGTGCCGGCCGGGGAAAAGGGTCGTCTCGTGATCGAACAGATTTTTTCGCGGCCGACTTGCGATGTGAACGGCATCTTGGGCGGTTACACCGGGCGGGGAGCCAAGACCGTGATCCCGGCGGAAGCTTCCGCCAAGATCTCGTTCCGTTTAGTCGGCAATCAGGACCCGGCAAAAATCCGCGAGGCATTCCGCGCCTTCGTGCGTGCGCGTCTGCCGGCCGATTGCACCGCCGAATTCACCGACCACACCGGCGCTCCCCCGATCGCGTTGGATTGGGGGTTGCCTCAGCTTGCCGAAGCGCGGAGCGCACTCGCGCAGGAATGGGGCAAGGAGGCGGTGCTGATCGGGTGCGGCGGCTCGATCCCGATCGTGGCGGATTTCAAGCGGCTGCTCGGGCTCGACACGCTGCTGATCGGCTTTGCTCTCGACGACGACCGGGTCCACTCGCCGAACGAAAAATACGATCTCACGAGCTTCCACAAGGGCACGCGGAGCTGGGCGCGGATTCTGGGGGCGTTGGCGGCCTAGGTTGGCGGCCGCCGGTTGGCCCGGTCCGGGGACCCTCGGAGCAGTCTCCGCCACGATTGAATCCACGTGCTGCTTGCGGCCGATCAGCCAGCAAGGCGTGGACGGCCGGCACAAGCAGACGACTGAGAACTGCGTGAGTTTTATGCTCTACGGATGCGACGGGTGCTGCGGCACATTTAGGCTCGTTACGGTGCGGCCGCGAATGTCGTAGACGCGGGCGTAGACGATGCCTTCACGCTTGATCTCGACCAGCACCGGTTCGGTGAGCTGGCTACAATAGAATTCGCCGAGGCTCAGTGCGAAGTCGGCGCCCCTGGGGTCCCAAATAATGCGGAATTCCGGCCCGAGCTCAACTTGTGCGGGCCGCTGCGGACCGCAGATGGCGACGCGCCAACGTCGCTTGTCAGTCGGCGTCTCCATCGCTTCGGTGAGTTTCGCCCGCAGTTCGTGCGCGGCCTCCTTGAAGGCCAGACCCCAATAGTCGAGCATATACCGGTCATTGGCGGCGCGGATACCCCCGGAGATGACATTGAAGTGCGTATACTGATAGGGATGAAGCTTCACCATCTCCCGGACAGGAAGGAACAAGCCGACCAACAAAGCGGCAGCCGCGAAAGCAGCAGCGGGTCGCCATGCCCGCCACAACTGCTCAGCAATCCACGCTCCGGCAAGGCCGCCCAGCGCTGCCATTGCGGGCGCCAGAAACACGAAATGGCGGATCCCGTTGTACATCGCCGGCTTCGTGAGTGTCGCAAGCGCAATCGGAAACATTGCCGCGAAGGCGAGCAGGACCAGGATCGCGCGGCGCGTCGGTGCGATATCGCGGCGCAAAGCGACCACGAGGGCGCCGGCGGCGCCGCCAACGCCCAGCAGCAGGAAGACCTCCGGCTCCTTGAGCAGGAAGAGCGTTGGCACGTAACGGCGCGGCATTTCCGGCACCGGGACGACCATGCCGTCGAACAGCTCGTTCCACGGCTTCTCAAAGAAGTGGGAGAAATATTCGGCCGCGCGTAGCGGATTAAGCGGCTCGGTGACCGACCACGGCCACACGATCGCCATTACGGCGTAGCCGAGCAGAAGAGCCGGAGCGAGGCGGACAACGAACTGGCCGAGGCTGATGCCGGCTTTGCGGATGCCCTCACGACGCGCCTCGATCACGACGAGAAGCCCAAACGCCGCAAGCACGTTGAAGATTGCGACTCCGCCCAGCACGCGCGTACCGATCGCGAGGCCGACCGCGCCGCCGACCATTGCGCAGTTGATCGGTGACGGCCGCGGATATTCCTCAAGGGCGCGCACCAGGCTTAATGTGAGGAACACCATGGCGACCGCAAAGGGCGCGTCCTTGGCGTTTATGTACATATTTCCGTAATACAGCGGGCACGTCGCCAAGAGAGCGACTGCGATAAGCCCTGCGAGTGGCCCGCCGACTCGTCGTCCCAGGCGCCAGGTCAGGACGATACCGACGAGCCCGACGATGGCGCCCATCAACCGGCGCGTCTCGAACAGGCCGAGCGGCAGCACCTTGGCGGCGAGCGCTGAAAGCAGGTCGAAGCCGCCGCCGTAGGCGTAAAGATTGACAAACGACAGCGCACGTTCGTCGGTAAAGCCCGATGAATAAAGATTGACCAGCAATCCGCCATATTCGGCATGAACGTAGTCGTCCCAGCCGAGGCCATAATCGCGGAATGTCAAGGCGGCGATGATCGCGACCGCACCAATGATGGTCAGAGCCAATCCATCGGCGATGCGTTCCGGCGACCACTGAACCGGGCCGTGCGCCCGCACCGAAATTCGCCAATTTTGCTGCAATGCCGAAATGAATCCTCAAGTGGGAAGGTTAGGAGCGACTAACGGGCAGGGCCAAACGGGCGGGCGCCCTGCACGTTTCTACGGGTGCACCTAGTGCACTTTTGTCGATGAATGCGGCGTGAATATGTGGACATCATCTGCTTACCTCACTCCCAGACCGCGAAGAGTTGGGAGGATCGAAACCGCCGATTGCCGGGCGACAGCGTGTCAAACCGCCGCTCCCGAATCGCGAGGACCCGTCGGGCGGCCTGTTTTTTTGCCCCCGCCATCATCCTTGGCGGGCGGTCGATCTGGCCGTCACGACGCAAGAACCCAACCCGTACCTCTGGCTTGGGTTTCAAGCAACCTCACTTCTTGGCTGGAGCGCCCCAGGCCAGGCGCAGATGGCCGTGACATCCCGGATCCTGTGGACAGCTGCGGCGAAAGCTTCACTCCGGCGCCCGTTGCTCCGCGTCGGTCGATCGGGTATTGAATCGCGTCAGGCGCCCGTAGCTCAGCTGGATAGAGCGTTGCCCTCCGAAGGCAAAGGTCGTGTGTTCGAATCACGCCGGGCGCGCCAGCGATTTCAAAGGCTTACGGTGCGACGCTGAAAAGCGGAATAGTTGCTA
>JASHRR010000545.1 GCA_030037185.1 Xanthobacteraceae bacterium
GATGACGTGCAAAAGCGGGGACTTGCCGCCAAGGTTGCGGGCGAGCACAAGGTCAGCCGCGAGGAGATGTGCAAGCATATCACGGCCTACAGCGCGGCCGAGCTCAAGTGGGTGAAGTACACGGAAGCCAACGTGCAGACTTGCGGCATTCCGGCTGAGGTGGTGCAGCAATTGAAGCAGGTGCACAGCAACACCGAGCAGACAAAGGAAAAGATCTGCGCGCCGGCGCCTGCCGCCGCGCCCCCGAGCCTGAGCGACGCGCTCGGCACCTCCCGGCTGCCGACGCCGGACACCAAGAAAAAATCGGCTGGCGGCACTCTTGATACGTTGACCGGTAGCGCCCTCGCGCGATGAGCGAGGCCGCCACCCCGGTTGCCGATTCGACCGGCAACTGGGTCGACCGGCGGGCGCCGGTGTGGGGGCGGCCCTATTTGCGGCTGGCCCGGCTCGACCGGCCGATCGGCGCCTGGCTCCTCCTCATTCCGTGCTGGTGGTCGGCCGGCTTGGCGGCGATTGCCGCTCACCAACGCGGCCCCCGCCTCGGCCACCTCGTCCTGTTTTTGATCGGTGCATTCGCGATGCGCGGCGCCGGCTGCACCTGGAACGACATCCTCGACCGCGATCTCGACCGTGCAGTTGAGCGCACCCGTTCACGGCCGATCCCGTCCGGCCAGGTGAGCGTCGCTCAGGCCGCCGCATTCCTGGTCGCGCAGCTGTTGGTCGGCCTCGCCGTTCTCATGCAGTTCAATCGCTTCGCAATCGCCACCGGCATCGCCTCGCTTGCCATCGTGGCGGTCTATCCGTTCATGAAACGGATCACCTACTGGCCACAGATCGTGCTCGGGCTCGCGTTCTCGTGGGGCGCGCTGATGGGCTGGGCCGCGGATTTCGGCAGCCTCGACGTCCGCCCGCTCGTGCTCTATGCGGGCTCGATCGCCTGGGTGATCGGCTACGATACCATCTATGCGCACCAGGATCGCGAGGACGACGCCCTGATCGGCATTAAGTCGACCGCGCGGCTGTTCGGCGATCGGACCAAACCGATGCTCGTCATCTTCTTCGGCCTCGCAGCTGTCCTAATCGGCATTGCGGGCGCGCTCGCGGGCGCTGGAATGCTGTTCTGGCTCGGACTTGCCGCTTTTGCGGCGCACCTCGCCTGGCAGATTGTGCGGCTCGATATTCGCGCTCCGGCGGTGTGCCTTGCGGTGTTCAAGTCGGACCGGGATGCCGGGTTGATCTTGTTTGCCGCGATGGTGGCGGATGGCCTGTGGCGGGGCTAGCGCGCATCTGTGGGGCCCCGCGCCGCTTGCCGATCGCATCGGCCGACCGATAGTAACGCCCCCTTAAGCCGTCGCCCCTTAGCTTCCATCAACCCCCGCGCACGGCCGGCCTGAAGCAAGCTGTTTGATTCGCGGGCCTATCGACGGGAGCGCGGGTGGGCAAGCGTCGCGACACGTTCTCCAAAGGTGCCGCCCTCGAACTCCGGCCCCATGGCGACGATCGCGCGATGGGTTGGGCCGAGGCACGCCGCGACGGCGATGAGGAGGCTCGCGCACGCCGCGCCGTGGCCGCGAGGGGCCGCACCGCCAGCAGGTCACCGCACAGGATCCGGCCGGACAACGGCTTCACGGTCGCCCGCCTGATCTACTGGGCTATTGTGCTCGCCCTTTGGGCGGTTATCGGATCCGCCGGCTTGGTCGCCTGGGTCGCATTTCATCTGCCGCCGATCCAATCGCTGGAAATTCCGAAGCGTCCGCCGACCATCGCCATCAGCGCCAACGACGGCCATATCTTCGCGACGCGCGGCGAGATGGGCGGCGCTGCTGTTCCGATCAATGAAATGCCGGGCTATCTGCCCAAGGCCTTCATCGCCATCGAGGACCGGCGGTTCTACGAGCATCACGGCATCGATCCGATCGGGCTGATCCGCGCCATCGTGGCGAACCTGCTCCATCGCAGCATCTCGCAGGGAGGTTCGACCATTACCCAGCAGCTCGCCAAGAACCTGTTCCTCTCGCGCAATCGCGACCTGATGCGCAAGCTGCAGGAGATCATGCTGGCGCTGTGGTTGGAGCACAAGTTCACCAAGACCGAGATCCTCGAGCTTTATCTCAACCGGGTCTACTTCGGCGCCGGCGCTTACGGGGTCGAGGCGGCGGCGCAACGCTATTTCGGCAAGTCGGCGCGCGACGTCACGCTCAGCGAAGCCGCCCTGCTGGCGGGGCTCGTCAAATCGCCGTCGCGGCTGGCGCCGACCAAGAATTACGACGGCGCGGAGCGGCGCGCACAGCGTGTGCTCGCGGCGATGTCCGACGCCGGCCTTCTCAGGAAGGAGGTCGCCCAAGCCGCCATGGCGTTGGGTCCCACCATCGTCAGGCCCAGCGGGGGCGGTTCGTCGAACTACGTTGCCGACTGGGTGATGGACGTGCTCAACGAGCTCGTCGGCCTGGTCGAAGAAGATATCGTGGTCGACACCACCATCGACGTGGCGCTGCAGGCAGCGGCCGAAAAAGCGGTGCTCGACCAGCTGGCGCAGAAGGGCCAGCGGTTCGGCGTCGAGCAGGGCGCGCTGGTGGCGATGACGCCGGATGGCGCGGTCCGGGCGCTGGTCGGCGGCCGCAGCTATACGGAAAACCAATTCAATCGTGCGGTTGCGGCGCGGCGCCAGCCGGGCTCGACATTCAAGCCGTTCGTGTATCTCACGGCGCTCGAACACGGTCTGACGCCTGAGTCCGTCAGGGAAGATCGGCCGATCGAAGTCAAGGGCTGGCGGCCCGAAAACTTCAATCGCGAATACTTCGGACCCGTCACGCTGACCCAGGCGCTCGCCAATTCGCTCAATTCCGTTTCGGTCCGCCTGACGCTGGAGCTCGGACCGGCCGCCGTGGTGCGCACGGCACATCGCCTCGGCATCGCCTCGCGGCTGGAGGCTAATCCCTCGATCGCACTTGGCACCTCGGAAGTCTCCGTGCTGGAACTCGTCTCCGCCTACGGGCCGTTCGCCAATGGTGGGCTTGCCGTCAGTGCGCATGTGGTCGAGCGAGTGCGCACCGCACACGGCGGCAAGATCGTCTATGCGCGCAACAAAAGCGCGCCCGAGCGCGTCATCGATGCGCGCTATGTGGCCATGATGACGGCGATGCTGCGCGAAACGGTCTTAAGCGGCACCGGCCGCCGGGCGGACTTGCCGGGCTGGCCGGTCGCTGGCAAGACCGGCACCAGCCAGGATTTCCGCGACGCATGGTTCGTCGGCTTCACAAGCCAGCTCGTGGCCGGCGTTTGGCTCGGCAACGACGACAATACGCCGACGAAGAAGATCACCGGCGGCGGCCTGCCGGTGGAGGTGTGGAGTCAGTTCATGAAGGCCGCCCATCGGGGCAAGCCCCCATCCGATCTGGTGGGGGAGGCGGCTGCGGCAATCCCGCCTCCCAATCCCAATACCAGCATACCGCTGCCGCCGGCCGGCATTCCGGGTGGTCGCGGCAGGAGCCCCGCCGACGGCGCCCCCTACCCTCCGCTCGCCGGGGACGGCAGAACGGGGGTGATCGACCGGCTGTTTTTGCGGCGGTGAAGCTCCCGGTTCTTATGCACGCGCCCGTTTGACGCGCTGTCGGGCCGCATGACACAGCAAGGCCCGGCGCCGTGGCTTGGCGGCACCCAGGCCATCATTGGCCATGCCGTAGCGATGCAGGTCGGTACCACGGACGTCGAGCCATGCCTTGGCACGTTCCATCTCGGGGCAGATGCGGCCAAGCAGACGCCAAAACCGTGCCGAGTGGTTCATTTCAATGAGGTGGGCCACTTCGTGGGCCGCGAGGTAGTCGAGCACGAACCGCGGCGCCAAGACCAGCCGCCACGAAAACGACAACGCGCCGCTGGTCGAACATGAACCCCACCGGCTCACCTGGTCGCGGATCGAAATCCGTCGCACCTTGACGCCGAGACGCTCCGTGTACCGCGCGACGGCAGCTTCCAGGTCTCGCTTGGCTTCGCGCTTGAGATAGTCGGTGATCCGCCGCGCAAGATGAGCGGCCTGTCCGGCCACGCAGAGAATCCGGCGGCCATCGCGGTCGGTTTCCGTCCACACGGCGCCGCGGGCACTGCGCCGGTGCGTGATCGCGTGGACGACGCCGCGCACGGGAATTTCGG
>JASHRR010000059.1 GCA_030037185.1 Xanthobacteraceae bacterium
GACGACGTTCTGCGCCGGGACAATCCGCTTGGCAAAATTCCCGTGCTGGTGACCCCGCAGGGCAAGTCGATCTACGACAGTCGCGTCATCCTGGAATATCTCGATCACGCGGCCGGCGGCGGCGTTATCATTCCGGACCGCTGGCCGGCGCGGCTCGAGGCCCTCACCGTTCAGGCGATGTGCGACGGCATCATGGATGCCTGCATCTTGATCATCTATGAGGCGCGGCACCGGCCACCGGCGCTCCATCATCAGCCTTGGCTCGACTATCAGCGCGGCAAGGTCGTGCGTGGACTCAAAGCGCTCGCCCAGACGGCGCCCGATCCAGCGCGGTTCGATGTCGGCACTGTCACCGCAGCGTGCATGCTCGGCTATCTTGACCTGCGCCGTCAGGTCGCCTGGCGCAAAGACTTTCCCGAGCTGGCACCGTGGCTTGATGCCTTTCGTGCCAACCATCCCGAATTTGACGCAACCGCGCCGCCGGAGAATCCGTAAGCCCCGCGTCGCCCTTTTAGCTGGATTGACCGCTCGCGAAAACCGGTGCTGCGGGTGATCCAGCATGGCCTGGATTGACGCCCTTGCATAAAGATCACGCTCGCTCGGCGCGGTGCGAGGACGGTGCTTGGAGCGAATGCCGCCGAGCTTCCTGCCGGGTGTCCGGCAGCCGGCGGAGGTGCGGTGCAGGCACGGCAAGTCGCACCGAGGATCTTGGCAGGCCGCCTCTGCCTTGACGGCCGCGCGCACACACGCGAAGGCGGGCAAATGCCGCCTTGCGGCGGCGGCGTGTCGGCAACCTGGGGCTTGCCGCCGCAGTTGTGTTGAATAAGATTTTATGATCTCTCCACACGATTGGCACGCAACGCAGGGCGGGCCCCGCCCTCACCCCAGGGGAATGAACACCTCTTAAAAGCACATGAGTCGAAACAATGACTTAGGCTGCCCGGCTGCGCCGCGGCGTCGTTTCGCCAGTGGAAACCTGTCAAAATCAAGGATTTCTCCCGCTTCTTTCAAAGCCGTCCGGATGCCGCGGTCCGGTCAGGTTGGGGGAAGCTGCCGCCGCTCGGTGCCGGCGCCTGCACAGCATTGGTGCATCGCCGCACAGGCGGATCATCTTAGTTTCGTCGCTTTGCTGTGCCGCCATGCCCCCTCGACGGGTGGGGAAGAAAGAGAGTAATAAGAGGACACGCTTGGGGCCGCTGCGGACCAGACCGTAGATTGGATGCTATCGAACGGCGTCTCCTGCGAATGGACGGGCGCTCGTTTTTTTTGATCACTTGCAGTTGGAACAGGCTGATGGTGCTGATTACTGGGGGAGCTGGATTTATAGGGTCCAATCTTATTCATTATTGGATAAATTCCACAACAGAGACCGTGATTAACGTCGATAAGCTCACGTATGCTGGTAATCTAGAAAACCTTGCAGAACTGATTGATCATCCGCGATACGCCTTTTACCGCTCCGACATCGGCGATATCCAAACGATTTGTCAAATTCTTCAAAAATACAAACCAAGGGCCGTAATCAATCTCGCAGCCGAGAGCCATGTCGATCGGTCTATTCGCGACCCTGATATGTTCATCCAAACCAATGTGGTGGGTACGCTGCGGCTCCTCAAAGCTGTCTATTCACACTGGAGCGCGCTCGGCACAAGCGAGCAGCAGGAGTTTCGCTTTCTCCACGTCTCGACCGATGAAGTCTACGGCTCACTTGAGCCCGCCGCCCCGCCGTTCCGCGAAATCACGCCCTATGCGCCAAACAGCCCCTATGCGGCGAGCAAGGCCGCATCGGATCATCTGGTGCGCTCCTATCACCGCACCTATGGATTGCCCGTGCTCATCACCAATTGCTGCAATAATTATGGCCCTTATCAATTCCCCGAGAAATTGATCCCTCTCGTCATTGACCGCGCCCTCGCCGGGAACTCGTTGCCGATCTATGGCGACGGCGACAACATTCGCGATTGGCTGTATGTCGCCGACCATTGCGCCGCCCTCCAGTGCGTGCTGGAGCGAGGCCGGCCGGGCGAGGCGTACAATATCGGAGCGTCCAGCGAGAAGACCAATCTCGAAGTGGTGCATCGGCTGTGTGACATCCTGGACGAGGGCAAGCCGCGCCAGGACGGCAAGTCTTATCGCCAGCAGGTGACCTTCGTGAAGGATCGGCCGGGGCACGACCGGCGCTATGGGATTGACGCGAGCAAGGTCGAACGCGAGCTTGGCTGGAAGCCGCAGGAAACCTTCGAGAGCGGTTTGCGCAAGACGATCCGCTGGTACCTAGAAAATCAGCAATGGGTCGCAAATGTCACAAGCGATGCTTATCGCGATTGGATCGCACTGCACTATAGTGAGCGCGCCAGTTGAAGACGTCTCTGCGCCGTCATGCCTGCGCTTTATCGATGCCTGTGATGATCGATGCCGGTCACGGGCATCGGCGTCCCGCTCCCCCGCCAGCCAGGAAGGGTAGGAAGAGCGAAGCGACGCGAACGGGCGGGACAAGCCCGGCGACGACTCCAAAATGGTCCAACACGACCGGAACGCGCTTTCGATGAAAGTAATTCCAACATCGATTCCCGATGTCTTGATCTTCGAGCCGGATGTGTTCGGCGACGAGCGGGGCTTCTTGCTGGAGAGCTTCAACGCGCGAAGGTTCTGTGATGCCGCCGGCGTCAATGTCTCCTTCGTCCAGGACAATCACTCGCGCTCGCGGCGGGGGGTGCTGCGCGGTTTGCACTATCAGATCAGGCAGCCCCAGGGGAAGCTCGTGCGCGTCGTGATGGGACGCGTATTTGACGTCGCGGTCGACCTGCGAAAATCCTCTCCGGCGTTCGGCCG
This sequence comes from Xanthobacteraceae bacterium, assembly GCA_030037185.1. The sequence goes on from JASHRR010000059.1 coordinate 2,833, forward strand.
CTGGACGGGCGTCGAGCTGAGCGGCGACAATCATCGGCAGCTGTGGATTCCGGCCGGATTTGCCCACGGCTTCCTGGTGCTCGCGCAAAGCGCGGACTTTCTCTACAAGACGACCGACTACTATGCGCCCCAGCATGAGCGCAGCATCGCCTGGAACGATCCCGCCATCGGCATCGCGTGGCCGACCGATGTCGAACCGACACTCTCCGCAAAAGATAAAGCGGGCGTGGCGCTTCGCGACGCAGAGGTGTTCCCGTGAGGCTCATGGTCACGGGGGCCAACGGCCAGGTCGGCTGGGAACTCGGACGCAGCCTCGCGGCGCTCGGGGACGTGGTCGCACTTGACCGCCGGCAATGCGATCTCTCGCGGCCAGACCAGCTGCCCAAGCTCATTTCCGCTCTGAAGCCCGACGTCATCGTTAACGCCGCTGCCTATACGGCAGTCGACGAGGCCGAGCGCGAGGAGATTCTTGCGACGATTGTGAATGGCACTGCCGTCGGAGTGATCGCTCAGGAGGCCCACAGAACTGGCGCGCTCTTCGTCCATTACTCGACTGACTATGTGTTCGACGGGCTCAAGGACAGCCCCTATGCGGAGGAAGACCCGCCGCATCCCCTCAATGCCTATGGACGCAGCAAGCTTAAGGGCGAGATCGCGGTCCAGCAGGCGGGCGGCTCCTATCTCGTCTTGCGCACCAGTTGGGTCTATGGTGCCCGCGGCCGAAACTTCCTGCGCACGATGCTGCGATTGTTTCGCGAGCGCGAGGAGCTGCGGGTCGTCGCCGATCAAATCGGTGGGCCGACATCGGCCACCCAGGTCGCCCATGCGACCACGCTCGCCATCGAGGCCGCCATTCGCCAGCGCGCAGACGGCCAATTCGCGTCCGGGCTGTTCCACTTGACGGCATCGGGTGCGACCAGCTGGCACGGATTTGCCGCAGCCATCCTGGCGGGCGCAACCGACCGCGGCCTGCTTGCACCCTCCCGCGCCCCCCGCCTGGTGCCCGTCCTCAGCGCAGACTACCCGCTCACCGCCGCACGGCCGAAAAATTCGCGACTGGCCTGCGTTCGGCTGAACTGCCGCTTCGGCATTGCGTTGCCGTGCTGGAAAGAGGGGTTGTCGCTTTGCCTTGAAGAGATCCGCAGCTGCGAGCAGGCGTGAACCCATCTAACGCCCCGACGAACTCGCCCGCCTGCCGCAACAATTGATGCTCCAGAGGCTCTGAGGCCTTGGTACAAGCATGTCGGCGCCCGAACACCCGATCGTCAGGACCCGGTGATCATGACAGTCGAGGATTTTGGCGAAGGTCTCGTAATCGATCACGACTGGCTGCGCAGTTCGCTCTTTGCCGAACGAGGCTGGCGGTGCCGACGTGTCGTCATCGTGATGCGAACATCAAGCAAGCGGCCCGGGTTGTGAAGCCCGGGCCGTATAGCGTTTCAGAACGGCAGTTCGCCGCGTGCCGGGACATGTCCGCAATGCGGACATTTGCTTTTCTCGCGGCGATCCTCTTCCGCTTTAAGTTTTGCCCGCTCTTGCGCTATGTGATCGTGCCAGGCTTCGATAGACGGATAAGAGGCGTTTTGCAAAATGCCGCGGGCAGCCACTTCGAAGACCCGCCAGTCTGGTGAAATCACCGCCACTGCCGTGACTCTTGAGGTATCGCCGGGAATCAGCGGCATGATCCGATGATCGCGCCCCTCGATGCTATATCTCCACATCGCAACGGCGTGATGTTGGCGGGTCGCAAGAGGATCCTCGTAATAATGATCGGTAGCCACGATCCATCCGGGCGAGGCCGGAACGAGGCAGTAGTACCCTTCGGCTTCGCCAGCTACGTCCTTTGACGTTCCGTCGGCGTATTTGTAGGTGCGGGTCATTTCCCAATTCCCGTCACCATTGATTGCCAATACTTCGGCAACTTCCGTGCAGTTTGTCATGTTCGTGGCACCAAACATGCCCGCCATGTCATCGGATGTCACTGTGTTCATAACGACCTGCTTTCTCTTCAATTGCCGGATTCCGTCCGGCACGGATTCAAATACCCCGCATCTTCCTGGCTTGCGGGTCTTTGCGCTTCTCCTTCAATCCCTCAAGTTTCGCTTCCTCGCGATCTCACTCCAAATACTCCTTCGTCGGCTCGCCGCCCGGCATTCCAGGGCAGGCGATACCGATTCGGTTCTCGCCTGGCGTCGGCGGGTATCCATTTCCCCCTGTTCACACGATGAGCATTCCCAGTGCCTCCAATTGCTGATGCCGATAGCGATCCGCCGCAGAGGTCACCATCAGATTGCCATTGTCCTTCAAACCGCCCCTGAGCCAATGGTTGGCAACGGCCAACAGAATCTTCAGCGCAGCCGGCGGGCACTCCACAAAGACGTGACTTGAGATGATATTTTCCGGTATGAGCACAAACAGCTCATCGATTAGCTTTTTCATAGGTCGCGCTCCTGCGCCTTAGCGCAGCTGATGTGGCGAGAGCGAATCCAGGAGTGGAGTTCGGCACTTGGATCGATCGGGATGATGATGCTAGAGTGCGGCCAGCGGCCTTTTCTTTGCACTCGCGAGCCACCCAGCCGGGGCTTGCAGCCCTTCTCTTTGGCCCAGCCGGCCGGCATGCCGTCGAATACGCCGGATGGTGATGGCCTCGCCCCGGCATGCGGCCCTCGACGAGCGCAAGATCGCCCTCCTCCGACGATATGAATCCGACCATCAGACTTGCGCTCGCGGCGGCACCACGTCGGCCGTGCTCGCGATCGGCATCGCCCGGTATTGCGCCCGCGCATCTATGAGCCGGCGGCGCTTCTCAAGCAGCCCGCCGTGCTGATAGGCGCGCCGGGTGTCGTCACCGACGATGTGTCTTCTTGCTGACCCATTCGGGTTGGTTGTCTCGGCGCACCAGTCCTTGAAGACGTTATCGGGCAGCGCTGCGTCGTGCTTCGGCCTCGCCACCTTGCTGTTCTTCGCGAGCTGGGTGCCTTTCTAGGATGCCGGGTTCTCGCAGACCGCAATCGAGTCGATCCGGCCACACCTTCGGCCCGAGTGCGGTGCGATGCACTTCATCACCAGCCCGGTGTCGATCGCGCCGACCGGCAGTGAGCCCAGGGCCTGGTTCACGTACCTGGATAGCGACGACCTCCGTTGCCGGGTCTTCCAACCGGCGCGGTGCGCGTCGATGTCGGCCTCGATCTTCTGTGCGGCCTTTACAGCGTTGCCGGCGTCGATCCGGTCCAGTTTCAGCTGTCGCGCCTCAGCCCTCTGGCGGGCTTTGGCGAGGCTGATAGCTGGGAATGCTCCGGGCCGATCCAGCAAGCTATGGCGTTCAGCATCAAGCGGAACACCCGGCTTTTGGTGCCTTCGAGGCTGAAGCGTTCGGCGCGCATGGTCGCGGGGGGGCAGCGTCGGCCCGAGGCGGCCCTATCGTCGTCCTCTATAGCTCACAGTCTTTGACCGTCTGAGAAATGCCTGTGGAATGGGCACATCCCGAGTGGGATAGCCTTGAAAGCCCCCCCGCAACTCCCAGCCAGTTGTATACCGCATCGGAGACGGAGGGAGAGATGGCGAGACGGGGACAAACAAGCTTGATGCCCTGGACGTGAAGCGAGCCACCGCGCCCGGGCTCGGCAGCGGCGGCAACCTCTGGTCGGCGCTCCCCTGATCAGCCGCCGGCGCGATAGGCTTGGCTATTGCGCCGTGCGGGCTTGCCTTCCTGGCCCACAGGTTCCCGAGAGCGCATTCAGAACACCCCGGGCATGACCCGCCAGGTACGCGCCGCATAGGCCCGGTAGGCATCCCCGAACGTCGCCTCCATCATCAGCTCCTCGCGTCCGACCCTCAGCCCGAACAGGATCCCGAAGCCGACGAGCCCGGCGGGGCCGGCGATCCAGTTAGGCAGCAGCAGGGCCTGAGCGACCGCCCACAGGAAGAACGCCGCATACATCGGATGGCGCACGTGACGATAGACGCCGGTGGTGACGAGCCGATGGGTCTGCCGGATCTCCAGCGTCACCGACCAGAACCGGCCGAGGGCGTGGTGGGTGAGATAGAACCCGATCAGCGCCACGGCCACCATCGCCGTGCCGAACCAGGCCGGTAGCGGGCGAAAGGCGTAATCGGCGACCCGCGGCTCGCCGGCCATCACGTAGATCACAGGAAGGATGAAGAGGCCCGCGAACGAGATCGCCAGCAGAACGCCTTCCCGCGCGGGTTCGCGGCGCCATGCGATCGGGGTCTTGCGCGAGCGCCGCTGGTGAGGATAGCGAATCGCGTACCAGCCGATGATTTGGGCCCACCAGACGAGCTTTGCAATGAACGGCGTCATGGCGGCTCGACCCTACCCGGCCGCGCAAGCGGCAGCGGGCAAAGTGTCGCCTACATACATGCCGTCGGCGTCGTAAAGGTCGGCGGGTCCGTCCGGCTGGGTGACCGTCTGCCGGAACGGCGCCGGACCGCACATCAGCATGAAATAGTCGTAAGCGGCACGCCGCTCGTTCGCCATCACGAACTGGTAATGCAGCCGCATGTAGCTGAAGCGAAGCCGGCGCAGAGTCGGCGCGTTCAGCATCTGGTGGATCTGCACGCGCCGGATGATCGGGCTGTCCTCTTCCTCGGGCCTTCTCTCCTGCGCGTGCGGGGCAGAGCGGTGAGCGCGGACACGGGCGAGCTTTACCGGATCGAATTTATGAAAGCTGATGAAATCGTCGCGCGCCTGATACTCCGCCCAGGTCAACGACGGCTCGGCCGCCAGGCGACGCGCGCTCGCGCGCAACCATGCTCCGCGCGGATGCAGCGCGAGCTTGGGAATTGTCGCCCCGATGGTGAGCAGGTTGAGCCTCGGCCCGCGGCGCCCCAGCCGGGGATCGCGGTCGAAGGCGCGCGCCAGCACATCGACCGCGACCGTGGCACCGAGGCTGTGACCCGCAATGACGATCTCTTGCGCGTCGGCGCAGCGTGCGCACGCCACGACGCGCGCGGCGAAATCCTCGATTCGCGCGTTCATTTCAGGATGCCGGCCCAGCATATATTCGCGAGCGAAGATCCAGTCCGCCAGCGCCTCAGGAACGCGCCAGCGCTCGCCCGGCCAACGCATCAGCGCGGCAAATACCAGCGCGGCGGCGACGACCGCGGCGGCGAAAGCCCACGGCGTGGAGGTGACGGCGGCCGTCATCGCAGCGCCAGCGTAACACCCCGCCGCAATTGCGAGAGCGGCGAACAGAAACACGTTGAGAAACGGTACCAGGAAAAACATACCGTATCGCCAGTTGGCGGTAAAATAACGCCACGAGGTGCCGGTACACAGGAATTCGGTGAACGTCGCCAAGCCTTCGAACAGCCTGCGGCCGGATGACCGTTTCAGCTCGCCGCGCACGATGTCGCTCCAGTCGAGCAGTTCGAAGACGGTGACGACCTGCCAGCCCGGCGCCTGCGTGGTTACGGTCCAATGGCTGCCAGGGGCGCCATCGCGGTTGATCGCGGAAACTTGGGCTTTGACGTTCCAGGTGGCAGCGAATCGGGTCACTTCCCGCACAAAGCGGCGGTAGCGGGCGGCGGCATCATATGGATCGAATCCCGAAGCGTGAAGAAAATAGCGCTTTCGAACCGTCACCCCGGATTCATGCGTCTTGATCAAACCTTTCCCCCGTTTCGCCAGCACCGAAATGCCTCAAATCGGGCTAGTAAACGCGCGTCCGGCGCAAAGGTTCCCGCCCGGCCCTTCAATCGTTCGAAACCAACTGAAAAATCAGGTGAATTGCTTTTTTCCAAACGGTGGTTTCAATGCCGCCCGATGTCGTCTAGTGTCGCGCGCCTCATCAGCGCCCCTGTGAAGCCGTGATCACCCTTGTGCGTCGGCAGGGAGGATGCCTTTGTACGAACCATCCAAGACTCCGCTCCTCGATCAAATTCGCACTCCTGAAGATCTGCGGCGGTTCGAACCGGGACGGCTGCGCGAAATCGCCGATGAGCTGCGGCAGGACCTCATTAATGCCGTGTCGAAGACCGGCGGGCATCTGGGCGCCGGCCTTGGCGTGGTCGAGCTGACGGTTGCGTTGCATCACGTTTTCGATACGCCCCGCGACCGCTTGATCTGGGACGTCGGCCATCAGAGCTATCCGCACAAAATTCTCACCGGGCGGCGTGATCGTATCCGAACCATCCGGCAGGGCGGCGGCCTTTCGGGGTTTACCAAGCGCGCGGAGAGCGAATATGACCCGTTCGGCGCAGCCCACTCCTCGACTTCGGTCGCGGCCGGCCTCGGCATGGCGGTGGCGAGCAAGCTCGAACATCGCGACAACAACATCATCTGCGTGATCGGCGACGGTGCGATGTCGGCCGGCATGGCCTACGAGGCAATGAACAACGCCGGCGCCATGGATTCGCGGCTCATCGTCATTCTCAACGACAACGATATGTCGATCGCGCCGCCGGTCGGCGCCATGTCGGCGTATCTGTCGCGGCTGCTGACCGGCCGCACCTACATGTCGCTGCGCGAGATCGGCAAGCAGCTGGCCCGCCGTCTGCCGAAATTCTTCGAACAGCGCGCATTGCGCGCCGAAGAATATGCCCGCGGAATGATCACGGGCGGCACCCTGTTCGAGGAGCTTGGCTTCTATTACGTCGGCCCGATCGACGGGCACAATCTCGACCACCTGCTACCGGTGCTGCGCAATGTGCGCGACGCCAAATCAGGACCGATCCTGGTCCACGTCGTAACGCAGAAGGGCAAGGGCTATCCGCCGGCCGAGACTTCCGCTGACAAGTATCACGGCGTCGTCGCCTTCGACGTCGCGACCGGTGCGCAGGCAAAATCGAAGGCCGCGGCTCCGAGTTACACGAAAGTGTTCGCGGAAAGCCTGATTGCGGAAGCCCGCAAGGACGACAAGATTGTTGCCATCACGGCGGCGATGCCGTCGGGCACCGGGCTCGACCTGTTCGGCAAAGCGTTTCCGGACCGCACCTTCGACGTTGGTATTGCGGAACAGCACGCGGTGACCTTCGCGGGCGGGCTTGCGACCGAGGGGTTCAAGCCGTTCGCCGTCATCTACTCCACCTTCCTGCAGCGCGCCTATGACCAGGTGGTGCACGACGTTGCCATTCAGCGACTGCCGGTGCGCTTTGCCATGGACCGGGCCGGCCTGGTCGGAGCCGATGGCCCGACCCATGCGGGCGCATTCGACGTTGCCTATCTGGGTTGCCTGCCGGGCTTCATCCTGATGGCGGCCGCCGATGAGGCGGAGCTTGTTCATATGGTGGCGACCCAGGTGGCGATCGACGACCGGCCTTCGGCGCTGCGCTATCCGCGCGGCGAGGGCCTCGGCGTGCCGCTGCCGAGCGAAGGCAAACCCCTGGAGATTGGCCGCGGCCGCGTCCTTCGCGAAGGCGACAAGGTCGCGCTGCTGTGCTACGGCGCGCGGCTTGGGGAATGCCTCAAGGCGGCAGATGAGCTTGCGGGCTTCGGCCTTCCCACCACCGTGGCCGATGCGCGGTTTGCGAAGCCCCTCGACACCGGCCTGGTGCTGCGGCTCGCGCGCGAGCACGAAGTCGTGATCGCCATCGAGGAAGGCTCCATCGGCGGCTTTGGGTCCTACGTTCTGCACACCCTCGCCGAGAGCGGCAGGCTTGAGCGTGGCATCAAGTTCCGCTCCATGGTGTTGCCCGACATCTTCATCGATCAGGACACCCCCAACGCCATGTACGCCAAGGCAGCGCTTGACGCCAGAGGCATCGTCGCCAAGGTGTTTGAAGCGCTCGGCAAGGATGCAATCGGCGGAACAGTGAAGCTCGCGTAATCAGGTCTGAAGTATAACGCAGGCCTTCATCCTGATGGGCGCGGCGCGAAGAAGGCCGGGCGGTGCCCGCTGGCACCCTTGGCGGCCGTCCAAGAGCGCAGGCCTGCTCCACCACGAGGAAGAGTTGTTTTGATCGCATCAGGCCGCAGCGGAGAATTCGGTGCCGGGGGAGGAGGGCCGCGATCGGTCGGAGCAAAGCGAGAGCTTAGGGAAGGTCAACTCGGCAAAACTCTTTTGGGGGGAGCACCGCAACGCCTTGCGACAGGGGATATTGAGCCTGAGCTGCTGGTCAGATCGCCTTCGGCTTTTGGGAAAAATCGCAGATCGCCATGTTCGCGCGCGGCCGCAAAGCAGTATAGTATCGCGCGATAAAAAAGGGAGGACTTGATGGCTTACCGAGGCGCCGTCGGCGCTCCCGTTCTGGCGGGCGCGCTGCTCATGAGCGTCGGAGCTTCGCAGGCATTCGACGAGACCAAATACCCCGATTTGAAGGGACAGTGGCGCCGCGGTTCAAATACGGATATCCGCGGCGCGGCGCCCGGGCGGTTCAACACCTTCGATCCCGCCAAGGGATGGGGCCCGGCGCAGCAGGCGCCGCTGACGCCCGAATACCAGGCGCGCTTCGAAGCCAACCTTGCCGACCAGGCGGCGGGCGGCCAGGGCATCGGCCTGACCTACACCTGTGCGTCCCCCGGCATGCCGCGCGTCATCAACGCGTATGGCCCGACCGAATTTGTCGTGACGCCGGGCGCGACCCACATTCTGGTCGACAATATTCACGACTCGCGGCGTATCT
>JASHRR010000546.1 GCA_030037185.1 Xanthobacteraceae bacterium
GTATCGCCGGCAATCAGGGCCTCAATCATAGCGCGGCCGCTTTTGCCCATCACGTCGGTAAGAGCCGAGTCCAATTTGATGTTGGCGTCCTCAAGTGTCTTTTGCACGCGCTGGACATGGCTCGCCTGCTCACGAACCAATTGCTTGCGCGTGCGCAGCAAGTTACGGATCTCCTGGGTTTGCGCATTCGGCACAAAACTCGCCCGCATCAGACCGTGCGCCAGCAGTTCGGCCAGCCACATGGCATCGTTGACGTCGGTCTTGCGGCCCGGCACATTCTTCACGTGCGCGGCGTTTGCCAGCACCAACTCAAATTCGCCATCATCCAGGATGTGCCACACCGGCTTCCAATAGATGCCGGTCGCCTCCATGGCTACATGCGTGCAACCGTTGACCGCCAGCCACTCCGATAAGCGCAGAAGGTCCGCCGTGGTCGTCTGGAAGGTACGAACTTCCGTCGTCACGTTGCCATCGGATACAAGGCGCAGGCAGGCCACCACCGTCTCCTTGTGAACGTCAAGACCACAACAGCGTCGATGCAGCAGCTCCATCTTCCATCTCCCCTTCCGCAGTGCGTCGTCGGCGTGGGGTCCCGATATCTAGAAATCTAGAACGCGTGCTCCGGGGCCGAGGGTGGCCCGTGGCGACAGTCTGAGGTGCTCCAGGAACCCCAGGTCCAACTTACATGCGGGCTTAATCGCACCAAGCAAACACCGACCTCGGTACCGACGACACAAGGACGAGGGTAGCAGCAAGTTTCATGCGCTGTAGGTCGGGTTAGGCCCGGTGGAAAACTTACATGGATCAAAGCACCATTAGGCTATACCTGCCGTCCGCCCTACAGTCTGTCGACATTCGGCATGCCTGTTTGGCCGTACCGTCGCTAAGATTCGGTGAAGGTACTACCGCGGCTGCCGGAACACCGGTCTCAGTTCAACTTTGCGGTTCCTGAAATCGCGGAGGAACTCCTCAAAGGCCTCCAGGCCGCCGGGCCTCATCATCATCTCTTCAAACTCGCCATACGCCTTTTTCCGGCGCTCTTCGTCGAAAAGCTCCGTCAGGGCCTGACTGGCCATTTCCTGGCGGTCCCGTAATGGAAATCCTTGGGGCCAAGGGACGGTCCGTAGGGCGGCTTTGATTTGCCCCGACAACTGGTATTCCTCGTCATCGAGTTCGCTGTTCATAGCTCCCGCTCCTCTCTGCCCCGGAGAACTCAGCGGGAATTGCCGAAGCCTTCCCTCCACAGCCCACCTGATGTGTACATACCAAGTCTCACACCATTTTACCGAGCAAAACTTCTCCGCACCTATCGCCTTTGCCGCTTTCACTGCGTGCTGTGGCTGATCAGCCACGGCGGAGCCGTCGGGCGCACCTCGCATGAGGGCCGGCGGCCGGGACGCCCCTCATTTGTTCAGGGCTCGAAGCGGTTTACCTCCGGGACTGGCGGACCTCGGCCAAGTGCCGCGATGTGGCCGAGCGGTGCTCAGAACCGAGCATCGGGCCGTGCCGGTTCCCGTCAGAGGCGCAAACACTCCTCGCCATCTGACGGTATTCAACACGCTCGTCATGTTGTGAAGGATTTGTGAAGGCCAGCGCAGGGGTTTCAAGTGCCGGCTCACAGATTTGATGACGATACGATAATGACCCGCCGCAAGGGCGAAATCACCCGCAGCGATCTCAAGCGCAAATGGATAGGCCGCATCATGGGCGCTCCCGGCCGAAAAGGTGCGAGGCTCACGAACGGTGAGGTGATATTTTGCGCTGCCGGTGTCCTATCTCGACTCCGCTCACGTATTCCATGCGCCGCCACGACAACGACTTCGTGGTGTTCTGCTTCTCCAAGTTGGAGGACGCCGAGGCGTTTGCCGAGCGGTTCGGCGGGGAGCGGTTGCCGGGCACTTGAAGAGTGAGGACGCGGCGCCCGTGGTCTGGCATGGGGCTGGGGAATGCCAAGCCATCGTGGCGCCGCAGTCACAATGGCTAAGTGGGTCGCTTTCTAGGGCAACCCTATGTCGTCAACCAGACAAGGCTACATTGGTTCCGTTCCGGGAACCGATGGAAAGGCGGGGTACTCGACGCCCTCTGTGAGGTAGCTCACATAAAAAATCCCGACCTGGGGTTAGTCTGCCGCGCAGATAGCGACCCTAGCCCCATCCCAACTCGTCGGGGCGGCATCCCCGCCCCTGGCGTTCGGTTTTGAACTCATCAATTTTTGTGGACTGGCTGCGGGAAGGTTTCTGGCTCTGCTTCGGCGGGGCCTTTTTCTTTGTCTGCACGTCCGCATCCTGACGGTTACGATGATCTCTTCGGACGCGGGGTTTTGCGCCATGGTTACGTTCGGCCCACCTGTTGACGGGCGCTGCGTACGCAGGTGGAGATCCCCCGGAGGAATAGGCACAAACATTGGCGCCTATGAATGAGACCGGCCAGCAAGAACCCGGCCAGGAGCATTAATAGCCTTCCTACTTTCCTCGCTGTGAATTTCACGGATCGCCTCCTTGCGATGTCGTCCAATAGCCGAACGTATTGGTTCATGGGGGCGCTGAACACGCAAAAGGCTTCCAGTCCCACCGAAAAGCGTTACGGCTGGGTCAACAGACGGGGCGTCCGTTGGCTTCTCTGCGGCGTCCGGCGGCGTGATATCGGGCTTCTGAAGCAAGCCGGGCGACCAGTGGCCGCCCCTTTTATCGTCGCTTATATGCGCTTCCGAGCTTCGGCGTACGCCTTGGCCTTGGCTTCCTCGTAGGCCGCCTTTGCCGCCTTTACGGCCGGGTCATTCTCGACCTGCGCGTCGAGGCTTGGGGCCGCAATGGCCTTGTCCATCTCGTCAAGTTGTTCCTCAATCTGTTGCTGACGAGCATTCTCTAGACCTTCTAGATATTCCTCTAGTAGAGCGGCTCCACTCGAAAACGAATTCCTGAAGCCGACATCTGTCAACTTTTGGTCGAAGTCTGACCAGAAAGAGTAGAGGTCGCTTGAGTCCGTGTCTGCAAGAGAGTTTTCGAGGTCTTCAATCTGCTGGCAGATTTCCGCCCTCGATCGCTGTAGGGCACAGACCTGCCCGGCTAAAGAACGCAGATCCTTAGCCGCATCGGTATTCCGCTCGTCGTCGGGGAAACGTTCCGCAACATCCTCGCGCCATTCAGCCTTGTGCTCTAGGCTTTCGATAATGTTGTTAATTGTATCGATTGAGTTGGTCATCGCCGCCGCTCCTTTCGAGTTTAGCTTTGCGATGGGAGGTTATTTGTGGTGGATTGGCGTACTCGCAAGAGTCCGATTTCGAATGTTCCTCCCAAAAACGCTTGGGGGCGACCCTCGGCCGTCCCTTTTCCTCAACCCTTTTCGTCATTCTCGACCGAACTGGGCCGCACATCACGAGTCCCCCTCAACAGGCTAGAGCGCCGCCATCGACACGACGGCGCCCCAGTGGTCATTTTAACGCGACGACGTTACGATCGTTACAAAGAAATACCCTTGGACCGCACCACTGCCGTTGGTGGCGCCACTGAGTCCAAAACCTGCAGTCGAGCCCACGCTGCCGTCGGGGAATGAGGCGATCCCTACCAGGTGGAGGAGTGTCACGGAGTGACCTTCGAGTCGCTGACCTCGACGCTATCAAATTCAGTGGCATGTTAGACATGCCGCCATTTCAGCGTTTCACGCGCAGAGGCCGCGGTGGGGATTGCGATTAGCGCTATCGATCTAATAACCAATAGTTCCCGGTATCTTCATCCCACATGGCGAGTAGATCTCGCCCGTCTGGGTCGCCCTGCAGGCGGCCCAGAAAGTCGAGATTGGGTTACTTGTAATAGCCGACGCCGCAAATCAGATCGGCAACGTGTGTCACGTAGGCCTTTTTGGGGACGGCTGGCTCTTTGGTGCCTGGCAGCGGGAACATATACTCACTGACTTCGTTAATGCTGCCCTCCGGATTTTTTAGCGCCACCTCAAACTGCTCTTTCCCAAACAGTTTGCCGTTCGTGTCTTTGAGTGTGCGGGTATCGTTACCGGCCAGAACAGCCACCGGGCCGGACAGTGCCTTGCCGTCTGTTGCTCGTGAACAGAACGGATAGAGGTCGCCGTCCCTGAAGCCACCTTCGCCCTTTTGGAAAGCCGTCAGCGCCACATCCCGATCGGCCTTGATGGCGGCGACGGCCTTCATGAGCATGGCCCTGGCGGCTTCGGCCTGATCGCCCGTCTTCAGGTTTATGACGATATCGGTATATAACTCTGCGCCGGAGCCGAACGGCTGCAATCGGGCGCCTGAGAAGGTGCCTTCGCCCTTGGCGCCTGCGAATTTCCCGGTGCCGCTGATGACCACAATCGGCCCCTGATACTCGGACCGGGCACCTCTGTTGACGGTCTCCCCCGAAGCTTTGAACCAGACAGTCGAGCCGTCACTCGTCGTGATGCTAGAATACAGCAGGGGGATCGCGCCGGAACCCTTAATATAGTCCCCATACGTTGTCAGCGTAGTTGTCCCCACGGACCCGTCTGTGAACGAGGCGATGCCGGTCGCATATCCTATCAGCATCGCGTGGCCATCCATGTCGCCGACGCTGTAAGCCTCGGCCTTGACGTAATGGAGGGATGTCCGAACCTTGAGAGTTTCATCAGCATGTGTCGTCACCGGAATGAGTACCGCGACGGTAGCAAACAATATCGATTTCATCGTATTCCTCGTTCTAATGGTGATTACGACGCCTTTCCTCTGGCTAGGGCGTGTACGTCAGCGGTGGTCAGGGCTTTGCCGCCAATGCCCCAGTCGCCGCTTTCGACTTCCTCCACCACGCACCAGGTGACGCCGCGCATGGCCTCGCCTTCTATTTCCACCATGGCATCGGTCAGTTTCTCAATGATTTGGCTTTTCTGTTCCTTGCTGAATACGTCCTTAATGACGCGAACCTGAATCAGGGGCATATGTTTTCTCCTCCTGGCGGAGCCTAATCCCGCCGCACAATGCTTTTGCACGGCACTGAAAGTCGCGATTGAACTCCCCCGCTGAGCCGGTTTCCTCCGTTGCTGCGCCAGACGAGGGCTCCCGTGCTGCCGATCTGGAGGGGCAATGTGGGAGCTGACCAGCAGCGACTACCGATTACTTTTTGATATTGAGCACGACGTCACCGTAGAGCTCCGCGCCCACACCGGGCAGGGGCTGCATCCTTGCACCTACTGTGGTGCCATCACCCTTTGCCCCTTCGTATTTGCCCTTGCCGCCGATGATGATCGCGGTTCCTTTGAAAGTCGTTTTTGTTGCCTCTGGGGTC
>JASHRR010000547.1 GCA_030037185.1 Xanthobacteraceae bacterium
CGCCCGCATGGTGGCGATGAGCTGCTTGGGCGCGGAATTGCGACGAAACGCCAGCAGCCACGGCATAACCCGGGCCAGAAAGCTCGCATGATAATTCGCTTCGGGCGCCCGCTTGAGTGCGATGCGGATCAGCGACTTCAGGCTGGCCGGAAAGGCGACGGGAAACAACGTGTTCGCTTCGATGATGCCGGCGTTGCCGTAAGACGTACCACGACCAGGTTCACCGCGGTCGACCAGCGTTACCGCAAGGCCACGCTTGACGAGATGCAGCGCCACCGAGACGCCCACTATGCCGGCGCCAAGTACGATCGCGTCGGTTCGGGCCATCGAATTTCCTTCGCTCGTCAAAGCCGGCATTTTTCTTCCATCCCTTCGATGGTCGCAGCCGCCGGACCGACCTTAGTGCGCATGGCCACCGCAAGGTTCACAGCCCTGTCCATACTTGCCGCCGTGCTGCCGCGCCCGACCGCAATGCGCGTGCTGGTGCCCCGTTAGGGCGATAAGCCGACCGGAAAAGATCATCCCACCGGAAGGTTTTCTGTGCTTGGATTGCCAAGTCGAGTATCATGCAAATATGGGCTGTCCGCTGCAGATCCAGGTGCGTCAGGATGGCGTCCGGTCTGTCAAGACGGCGCCGGGATGGGGCGGCCACGGGCTGCGGTTTGCGCGAGGGTGAAGAATGGGCAGCGGATCGAAGATTCGAGCTTTGCGAAAGCGGGCATGCGCGGACCTCGGTCGCTCAACATGGCGAGCAAAATCGGCGGCCGCCGATTTTGCGTCTGGGGCGGGAGAACAGGGCGCTTCGCTGACGCGCCGCCGCGCCATCCGCTTGGTGGCGGCCGGCGCCGGATTGCCGCTGGCGATAGCGGCGGTGCGCGCCGCGGCCCCGCCGGGGCAATTGCACATGTGGCAGGGCGAGGTGCTGGGAGCGCTGTCGGAGCTTGCGCTATGGCACACCGATGCAGCTCTCGCGCAACGCAGTATCCTGCGGGTGCGCGAAGAGATCGCCCGCTATGAGCGCATCTTCAGCCTTTACCGGCCAGACAGCGAAATCTCGCAGCTCAACGCGGCCGGCCGGCTCAGCAGGCCGGCGCCCGAACTGCGCTCCCTCGTGGAAGACAGCCGTCGGCTTGGCGTGCTGAGCGACGGCGCCTTCGATATCTCGGTGCAGCCGTTGTGGCGCCTGTACGAAGCGCATTTCTGGTCTCACAGCGACGTCCAGCCGGATATCGAGGCGCGTGCCCGCGACGTCGCCCGCGAGTTCGTGGACTTCCGCAGTATCGATATTGGCGAGGCGCGTATCGCCTTTGCGCGGGCCGGCATGGGCATCACCCTCAACAGCCTCGCGCAGGGATTTATCACCGACTCAATCGCCGACCTGCTGCGCAATGAAGGTTTCGAAAGCGCCGTCGTCGATCTCGGCGAGTTTCGCACGATCGGTCGCCACCCGGACGGTCACCCCTGGCGGATCGGCATCCGCAGCGGCCTGCGCAATGGCCCAGCGGCCGGCGGCGTCGCCCGCACGATCGAGCTTGAGGACATGGCGCTTGCGGTGTCGGGCGGCTATGGCACGACCTTCGAGCCGACCGGACGTTTCCATCACATCTTCGATCCGCACACCGGCGCGTGCGCGAACGGGCTTGTCGATGTGGCAGTGATCGGCCCACGGGCGACGGCCGCGAACGGGCTTTCGACCGCGATCTGCGTTGCCGGCGAGGCCCGCGCCCCGGCGCTGCTCGCGGCCTTTCCTGGCACGCGGGCGATCGTTACCCGCCCGGACGGCACGGCGGTGGCGATCCCGGCCGGCACGGCAGCGCTAACATAGCGGCGACTCAACCGGCGTCCATGCGCTATCGTGGCGCCCGATCGACGCGGAGGGAAGCGGTTCGTGAAGCTCGTTGCGCATCATCTTGCAATTGCCGCGGTTTGGTGCACGCTGGCGATTTCGGTCGCCACTGCGGGCTCCCCGGAGGAGGATTTCCGGGCCGGGCTGTCGGCCTTCAACGGCGGCGATTTTGCAACAGCGATGAGGCTGTGGCGGCCGCTTGCCGAGAGCGATGATGCGCGTTCCCAAGCGGGCGTCGGCTTCATGTATCACCGCGGTCTCGGGGTTAAAACCGACGATGTTGAGGCGGCGTTCTGGCTGCGCAGGGCCGCGGAGCAGGGCCAGGCCGAAGGTCAAATGATGCTGGGCAGCCTGTATTTCTTCGGCTTAGGCGTGCCGCAAAGCTACACCGCCGCCTATGCGTGGTGCGAACTTGCTCAGGACAACGGGCAAGCGGACGCGCCGATTTGCCGCGACGCGGCGCTGCAGTCGCTCACTGAGGAGGCGCAGCTGCGCGACGCCTTCGGGATGGTGCGCGAACTGCGCGAGCGCTTCGGTCGGGGCGCAGGCAAGCACTAAGGCTGATCGGGGCGACCCTTTGCAGCCCTTGTGGTTGCGCGGCGCCTGATCGGCTCGGCAAAGGGCCTCCCGATCGATCCGCCGCCATCGGGCCGTGACAGAGGCACCTGCGCGCTTGCTCGGCACACATTCGGCACACATGAAGAGGCCGGGACAAGTCCCGGCCTGCCGACGCCTATAGTGAGGTGTTATTGAGCCGCGAAGCAGTAGAACAACCCGTTGCCGCCGGTGGCGACGAGGCCTGGCTGGGTGCAATCGCGCGACATATGCGCCGCAAACGGCGAATGCTGGTAGACCGTGTCGGCGATGCCTTCCCGGTCGCCGTGGCCGAGCATGGCGCTGCCGAACGTGCTGCTCGTCCAGTTGTTGCAGGTGAGGTTAAGGTTGGCCGGGAAGGCGCGGCCCTGCATGTCCGAACCGGTCAGCATGTCGTGCATATTGGGCGTATCGCCGCGCACCTTGATCCGGTTTCCCTTCTCGTCGAGCAAGGTCTCCTTGTTGATGTTGGGGTTGGTGTGCAGGTCGTTGACATCCTTAGCGATCACGACTCCCTTGGCGTTCTGCCACGGCCCGTTGCCGATACGGTCACGGGCATTGGTGGCCTGCCCGTTGTTCGGATTGGTGCTCGAGCTGAGATAAGCGTGCCAGGTTTTGTTGCCCGCCCCCGCCGCTTGGGCCAGCGCCTGACAATGGGCATCCGCACCCGCAATACCCCCGAGATCGCCGCCTTTGCCGGATCCCACACTGGTGACGAAGAACGACATATTGTTCTGCTGGGCCTGCAACACGCCGGCGCCGGCGAGCGACAACAGCGCCACGCAGGCGAGGGTCGCGAATTTGAGCTTGGTGGTCATGGCTTCTCCCTTGTTTGGAAGCGGCAGCAATTCGGCTGTTGAGCCGCATTTTGCTTGAGCTGTCCCGCCGTATTTTGCGTGCCCATGATAACCCGCCACGTGTTGTGCCGCTAGAGCGGATTACCGCCGCGATGCGGCGATCACCCTTCCGGCCCGACCGCAGCCTGATATACTGCCGTCAAGTTCCGGGAGGGGAGTTCAGATGCTTTTTCGCGTCCGGCGGGACCTGCTTGTGTGCCGCTACGCTGACCGAGCCGTGTCCTGCGGCCAAGGCACCGGCTGCGCCGACCCGACCAAGCTCACATGCAGCGCAACGACGATCTTTTCATGCAGGCGAACAAGCATCCGG
>JASHRR010000548.1 GCA_030037185.1 Xanthobacteraceae bacterium
GCAGCGCAAAAGCGAGGATGCTGGTCATGTCCTTGTCCTTCCGCTTTCCTTTTAAGCTGTCGCCCCGCGGTCGAACTGTGAGGGAGCCGAATTTCTGGGATCTGTCCGTCAGGTAAAGTTTTGTAAAGACACGTGCGGCCCGTTGCGGCCGAAAGCTTGTTGAGGCTCATCGTTCAGAGATGCTCGGACTGCCGGCCTGCAGCAGCCTGTTGGCATCGTTTGCCGACGACCGGTATCGCTCAAACCGGACCGCCCGCTGTGTCGCGATCGCGCACGGCGGACCCACGGGCATTGCGGATGGTCGGGGGGCGAGGGCCGACCGAGCAGCAAACGGTGTCCGCGAGGCGAAAGATCAAACGGCGGCTGGACGGCTTATAAGGAGGACTTGGCGATTCCCAGTCGAGGCGAGCGCAAAGCGGGCGCCCAAATTCACTGCCTCGCTGGCCCTCGGCTCGGGTCGTGCATGCGCACGACTCTGCCAGGCCAGGCCCATCGCGAGGTTGCGGGCGCATGGCAACGGTCACCAGGAGCGCCCTCTCTGCCGCCGCCGCTCACCAGGATTTGTGACCGAGCGATGGGCGCTGCGAGGCGATAGTTTGACCGGACCCATGCCAAATTTGCCGACTTGACGTCCGCAAACTTCGAGCGCCATCTTCGGCTGGACGGCGACAAAGCTGCGCCTGCAGGTCTGCATTGACGTGCCAGCGTGTGACCCGAGAAACCGCCCGGCGTGGCACCTCGGTAGCGTAACCGGGCTGACCGAGGAGCTGGCGGCGCGCACCTTTGCTGATCGGAGGCTTGGCCGTGGTCCCATCTGCTGCAAAATCCGGTAATGCCATGGACACGGTCATCAAGGTTAATGGGCGGGGTTACGCCGTGCCCAAGCGTCCGACCGTGGTGATTGTGGTCGACGGCTTCGATCCCGCCTATCTCGAACACGGTTTCGCCGACGGCTCGCTGCCCACCATGAAGTCTTTCGTCAAATGCGGCTTCGTCGGCATCGCCGATTGCTCGATGCCGAGTACCACAAACACCAACAACACCTCGATCGTCACTGGGGTGCCACCGGCGGTGCACGGCATCAACGGCAACTACTATCTCGATCGCAAAACCGGCAAAGAGATGATGATTACCGATGCAAGTCTACTGCGCTGCGACATCATTCTGGGGGTCATGAGCCGTGCCGGCGTGACCACCGCGGTGATCACCGCCAAGGCTAAATTGCTCAAGGTCTTGGCGCATGGACTATCGGGCATTTGCTTTTCGTCTGAACATGCCCATAAAGTCACTCTTGCGGATAACGGAATCGACAATGTCGAGGCATTGGTCGGACGACCGCAGCCCGATCAGTATTCGGCGGACCTTTCGCTGTTTGTGCTTGATGCCGGCGTGAAGCTGTTGTCGTCCACTCGACTCGATCTTATCTATCTGTCGACCTCCGATTATGTGCAGCACAAGCACCCTCCCGGTGAACCCGAAGCGGACGCCTATCACCAAGCGGTGGACGCCAGCATCGCCAGGCTGATTGAACTCGGTGCCACCGTCGCTGTCACCGCTGATCATGGCATGAACGACAAGACTGCCAGCGACGGCACGGCGAACGTCATCTACCTCGAAGATAAACTCAATTCGCGCTTCGGCGCTGGCACGGTGCGGGTGATCTGCCCAATCGCGGATCCATTCGTGCGGCATCATGGTGCGCTGGGATCGTTCGTGCGGGTGCACCTTCGCAGGCCGGCGGACCTCCAGTCCATGATGGCATTGACGCGAACGCTGCCAGGCATCGAATTAGTTCTCGACAAGCGCCAAGTCTGCGTGCAATTCGACTTGCCGCTTGATCGAGAGGGGGACTTCGCCGTGTTCAGCGACCGCAACACGGTCGTTGGGGCGCGCCGAGAGGATCATGATCTCAGCCAATTGGCGGGGCACCGCCTTCGCTCCCACGGTGGTCTCGCAGAACAGAAGGTTCCGTTCCTGCTGTCGCGGCCACTCAAGCCGGCCTATCGCGAGCGCGCGAAAGACGGACCTTTGCACAACTACGACATTTTTGACTTTGCCCTGAACGGCGTCGAATAGCCGCTGGAACGAAGCTGAGCTTTGCGAATGCGCAGAGGATGACACAAACGCGAACTGCCCGCTCAGCAATTGATATCGCAGGGCCCGCGCCGCATTTCCCAACTCGAGTGCTTGCGGTGGTGATGGGCCGTGTGGCCCAATGCACCGGCGCGCCTCATGCGGTCCCGCCGTCGAGTCGCCCGACGTACCGCCTGCGCAAGTGATGAGCGATGGTGAAGAAACCGCGCCGATAAAGAAATTGCCGAACCATAGAGATCATTCCTGCACCTTCGCAACTCTCGCGCAGGCCCCAAAGCGCGTTATCGCACGTTTCGTTGCGCGCTGACCTTCGCAAAGCAAATTGACGATCGTAATTGCGCAGTTGATATTCTGTCGTCGGCGCCAGTTGCCATAGAGTTGCAACTCTTGCAGAATGCGCGGCCGGTCACGGGTTCTGTCCTTTTCTGTGCCGTTATGGAGCCAGCGGTCAGAAGCTGGCCGCCCTACCCGCGCAGGCGCCGTCATCACGGGCAGTGTCTTCGCCGGTTCGGCGAGTTCGGCCGAAAATTCGCTATTTTCGCGCATTTGGGGCGATTTTGCGCTTTTTAGAACATCCTTGAGACATCTCGTATATACTCAATGCGAGCCCGTAAAGGGTTCCATTTACATAGGTTAGCTGGTATTCCAGCAATTTGATTGCAGATGTCAGGCATGACATCAATAAAAGGATCAATATAGACACTATATTGAATATAAAACGCAGAATCTTTCATTGGCTCTGTAGGTTGAAAATAATTCTTACGTAGCGGTGTAAATCGCAGATTATGGCTACCGCGCAAATCATTATTTCTTCCGCTCGCCGATAGATAAATGTTTGAAATCATAATTGAGATTAGATCCTCAACGTTATCATAGTCAACGACCGGTGTATTTTGTCTTAATCCACGCATCATCCGCAGCGCATGCACCATCTCATGAAGCAAAACGTCATCAGCATGGTAATGATGACCGGGGTCATAACTTCTCTCCTCGTTACTACTTATCCAGGTTTGCGGATCAAACCTAATTTCTACATCCGAACCGCACCCTCCAGCTGCAGCGGAGGCTTCGCTGCGCGGGATCGCTCCAGTTTTTCCGATCGCCAAGTCATTTAAGCGCACAATCGTCAACCGCCTGCTATTAAAGCAAATCGCCAGAAGTATGATCTTCCCGACGTTTGATGCAGCTATCGCCTGCAAAACTTGCAGAGTCTTAGACTCGAAGTCGCGCGCGAGAGGGTCACTCGTTGACCTCGGATCAGACCTGGAGAACCGGAGAGGAGGTTCGTAGGGTATTACGTCATCAAAATCGACTAAACCTCTGCTACCGTCGATGATAATATTTTGTCCCCAATAGGCGGTCATTTCACCCTCCGTCTCCCAGGCCCTCAGGTACGATTGCACTTGGGTGGGTCGCATGAAGACCTAATCAGGTTCACTGGCGTCTGCATCGATAGGCCGCCTTGGGTAATGCCGGTAGAGATGTCATCCGGGCTGCCGCTCTGGCGCTGCCGTTGACCCGGAGGTGGGGGATGCCCGCGCTCTGGGCCGGACCTCGAGCGCTCGGTGCCTTGGCGTCCGCCGACGGCGGAGCCTGACGGCATCACCGATCCCGGATGTACATTCCCAAGGCCAACGGCAAAACCAGGCCGCTGGGCCCCGCCTTGCGCGATGGTCCGCCTGACGGCAGCGATGCTGGTGCTGGAACCGATCTTCGGCCGACCTTCCACCGGCGCAGTATGCCTACTCCGAAACTCACCTGGACAGCAGGCCAGCACGCAGCCTTGGGCTAAGCTTGCCGCAGGTCCGTTGAGGACAAGACAGCTGGCGAGGTCGTTCTGGGGTCGGATGGCGACGGCTCGACCACAAGCTCATACAATCTGCCTCGCAACCGGCGAGTATCTCAGCGCAGCTTGAAGGACGTCGAGACCACGTGCCAATTCGGCGCGCGTCGATACCGCGCCGAGCGAGACTCGAATTGCATGCGGCGCCTCCGAACCCACGCTGAATGCGTCGCTGGTCACGACTGCCAATCCGCGACGTCGCACATGCTCGGAAAATTCCGCGCGATTCCAGCCGGTCGGCAGCGGCAGCCAGAGGTGATGGCCAAAGCGGTGAGCCGCGAAGGAATACCCAGACAGCGCCTTTGCAGCAAGCTTCTGGCGAAACGCGGCCTCGGCGCGGATCGACCCTATGATTGCGTCGACGGTACCATCGCGCAGCCAACGTATTGCGAGCGCTGCCGTCAGCGGCGTTGCCATTTGCATAGTGGCGTTGAGAGCGCCTGCCAATATGTCTGCCGCGACGCGCTGGGGAGCCGCGACGAACGAAACCCGCAGTCCGGGTGCAACGCATTTCGACAGGCTTGCTGCCAAATAGGCTTGCTCGGGAACAAGTGACGCAAGGGTGGTGCAATCCTTGTCCAGCCGCCCGTAAGCATCGTCCTCGATGAGGAGCACGTTCGCTCGTGC
The DNA here is from genome assembly GCA_030037185.1 of Xanthobacteraceae bacterium. The sequence goes on from JASHRR010000548.1 coordinate 4,565, forward strand.
GATGACGCTGGCGACCTGGCGGCGGCGGACCGGCGTCATGGATGCAGCTGTCGGATTGTGAATGGTTGGCGTGAGGTAGACCAACTTCGGCTTATGCCGCCGGCAAGCGGATGCCAGCGCATCCGGCAGCACACCCTGCTGGTCCATCGGTACGCCGATCAGCCCAACTCCGAACAATGACGCTGCCGCACGTATTCCCGGGTAGGTGAGTGTCTCCGTAAGTATGACGTCGCCGGGCCTGGTCAGGGCGCCCAATAAGGCGGCCAGCGCAGCTTGCGTTCCGCTGCTGATGATTACACGTTCGGCCTCAAGGCCCGGCAGGCGCGTGCGCATCCACTGCGCCGCAGTCGCCCGTTCGTCGTCGCTACCGCCGGCCGGGCGATAGGTAAGATAACGGGCGAGCCCCACCTCACGCGACAGCGCATCAATTCCCCGGATGAGGCGCCCCTCAAGGTCGGCCTCGGCCGGCTGGGGCGGCAAATTCATCGACAGGTCAATTTCCGCTCGCGCGATCGGCGGCAGACGAACCTCGGCAGCGCTTTCCGCCACGAACGTTCCACGGCCAACCCGCGCCTCGGTGAGTCCGCGTTGTCGTGCCTCCGCATAGGCGCGGGTGACAGTAGTGAGGTCGATGTCGAGCGCCCGCGCGAGCGCCCGGTGCGTGGGAAGACTCTGACCTCGCCGCAATCGACCTCGGCTGATGTCGGTGGCCAGCGCGTCGACGATACGCAGATAGAGGGGGCCGCCGCGGTCCGAAATTGTAGGGGTCCACTCCATACAATATCCTTACACTGAGCTTGAATGCGCGGACGGCAGGTGAAATATCGGCAATCAACGCCGTTGGCAAGACCTTCACGTTGCGCCGATAGGCAACCGAGATACATAGAGGAGCTGTCGTCATGTCTGCCTTGGCATCGCTGTCGCTCTCGATTTTCGGACATGGGCATAAAGACACAACATCCGCCCAAGCAGTGTTGCGCGGGCTGCGCGGGAGATGCCCGAACTGCGGTCGTGGACACATGTTCACCGGCTTCCTCAAGGTGGCGGACTATTGCCCGGCATGCGGCGAAGAGCTGTTTCACCAACGCGCCGACGACTTCCCTGCCTATCTGGACATTCTCCTGGTCGGCCACACGGTGGTTCCGTTGGCGTTGCTGGTCGAGACCCAATACGCGCCCGCGATGTGGCTGCAGCTCGCCGCATGGGTGCCGCTCACCATCGGCCTTTCGCTTGGCCTCCTACAGCCGCTCAAGGGCGCGATCATCGCCATCCAGTGGTTTGGCGGCATGCATGGATTTGCGCGCTCACGCGCGCGGCGTCGCCGACGTGCGCCGACACGGTCGAACCATGCAATCACGCCGGCCAATCCGTGAGGCGAGCGCGGCCTCCATTTGCTGAGAATGGGCGAGCTGTTGTGCAATCCAGGCAACGACGAACCGCATGGGCTCGAGCCGATTTCGGATCCGGAAATTCTGCGTGCGCGTCCATGCCGAAATTCCGCAACACCTGCGAACGAAGTCAGACCATAAACCGGCGGTGCGCCCACGCGCGTCGCGGGTATCAATGTAGTGGCTGCGGACATAGCGCCGTCACAGGACGGATGCAGTGCCGCTTGCGAGTTTGCCGGGTAGCCGTTCGACCACAACAGCAACTTACCGCTGTCGGCGCGCGTAGCTTATCCGCTCCCGCTTTTTGCGGCTGAACGGGCTGGATACCCGGGCACCGGCAGCACGGCAGCGTTGTGGTATCTTTTGACGGCCGATTACCGATCATCGAACCGCGACCGCCGTTATTCCGTGGAGTAGCGATTCTCCGGTACGATGGCCTTGGTGCAAGCCGTCTCCGTGCAGGCCCGAATAATTCCAAATAGACCGGACTAGGGGGATGAGAACCGGGCCGCATACCGATGCAGCGATGGTATCGGTCCCCGCTTTAAAAATGGGAAAAGTGGGACGGTTTGTGGTTGACGCCTCCGAGGCCAGCTGATCTGATCTACTTTAACCGCCTGAACAAAACCTCGGCGGATGGTCGGAAACGCTGCTGTCGGCTCGGACCGAAAGCTTTTGCCTGGAGTGCTTGCGTGCCGTGCGTTCTTGGCCAAAAGGACCAAGAATGTCTTGGGCCGAAGATTTTGATAGTGCAACAGAGTTAGGCTGCGGTTGAATAGCCCGTAAGGCGTCGGCCTCGAGCAGCGCTTCGCGACACCTCTCGCGAGCGCGCGGTTCAAGGGTGAGGAGGAAAGCCGCGAGACTTTCTCCACAAAGAGAAGGCTTCCAGAAAGACAATAAAGCATCGTCCACCGAAAAAGGGTTGGCCTCCATGCGTAAGATCGGCTCCTTAGGTTTGACCATCGGCGCCAGTATCGTTGCGGTGAGCGCCGGTACCTTCGTGTTCCTCGCGTCTGCCAACGACAAGAGCGGCCAAGTGGCCGAAGAGGTGGCCAACGCAGGTGGCGCCCCCATCCCGGACCGTCCCGACTGGAACTGGGACGTGCGACCGATCCTGTCGCAGAACTGCTTCTCCTGTCACGGCCGGGCCACGCAGAAGGCGGGCCTGCGTCTTGACGTCCAGGAAGCGGCCTACGGGGCGATCCCGGAAGACAGGAACAAGCGCGCCATCGTGCCCGGCAACCTGCGTAAGAGCGAGCTCTACAAGCGCATCATCTCCACCGACCCCGACGACAAGATGCCGCCCAAGGAGGCGCACAAGACCCTGTCGGCCCGTGAGGTCGCGGTGATCGAGCGCTGGATCGCGCAGGGCGCTCAATACAAACAGCACTGGGCCTACATCACGCC
>JASHRR010000060.1 GCA_030037185.1 Xanthobacteraceae bacterium
TGAAGGGAGTTGAGATCGCCTTCGTCGGCCGCTCCAATGTGGGCAAGTCGAGCCTCATCAACGCCCTGACCAACCGTGCCGGTCTCGCACGAACCTCCCATACGCCCGGCCGCACGCAGGAGCTCGTGTTCTTCGCCGCCGACGATCACCTCACTGTGGTGGATATGCCGGGCTACGGCTATGCGGCAGCCCCTAAGCCCAAGGTGGCGGCGTGGACGGCGCTGATCCAGGCCTATGTTCGCGGCCGCGCCAATCTGCGCCGGGTCTATGTCCTGGTCGATGCGCGACGCGGCCTCACGGCGGCTGACGACGGGGTGCTGGCAACGCTCGACACGGCCGCGGTCAGCTACCAGATCGTGTTCACCAAGGCCGACGAGGTCAAAGATTCCGCTCTCGCCGCCTGCCAGGAAGCGACCGCGGTAGCGCTTGCGGGGCATCCGGCGGCGTTTCCCGAAACGCTCGCGACATCGGCACGCAGCGGCGCCGGCATCCCGCAATTGCGCGCCGCCATAGCGAGGCTGTTGGTGAGGTAACACAGATAACATGTCAACGCAGGCGCCGTCGTGATCTCCATCCTCCTCGTGCTCGCCTCCCTGATGGGCGCGGCCGGCGTCGGACTCGCGGCGGCAGCTGCTCATGCGGCACCCGCATCGGGGCTCGAAGGGGCTGCCTACCTCATGCTGTTGCACGCCGTCGCGGTGCTCGGCGCCGCTTCTCTCACCGACCAAAAGCTGCTGCGGCAGCCCCTCGGGCTGATCGCCATGGCGAGCTTCGTGGCGGGCAGCGTGCTGTTTGCGGGGGATCTGTCAATGCGCGCCTTTGCGGGCCACCGGCTTTTCCCGATGGCGGCGCCGACCGGCGGCATGCTGCTGATCCTCGGCTGGCTGGTCCTGGCGGGGGCGGGCGCGGCGGCGGCCGGGCGTGCCCGCTAGGGCAACTGGCGGGTTCGTTAATTCTGTTGCCGCCGGCGCGCAAAAATGCCTATCGCCGACGCGGGGCGACGGCTAAATAGCGCGGGCCACACCCCAGGGCTTTTCGCCATGACCGTATCGCCATTCGACATCGCCCGCGTCCTCTCCGAAGCCTTGCCGTATATGCAGCAATACGACGATGCGATCGTCGTCGTGAAATACGGCGGACATGCGATGGGCGAGGAAGCGGCCGCCCGCAGCTTCGCGCACGACATCGTGCTGCTGGAGCAGACTGCAATCAATCCGGTGGTGGTGCATGGCGGCGGCCCGCAAATCGGAGACATGCTCAAGCGGCTCGGCATCAGATCGGAGTTCGCTGCCGGACTTCGTATCACCGATGCCGCCACCATCGAAATCGTCGAGATGGTGCTGGCCGGCTCCATCAACAAGCAGATCGTCGGCTTCATCAACGAGGCAGGCGGCAAGGCTGTGGGGCTGTGCGGCAAGGACGGCAATATGGTGAAGGCCCGCAAGGTCAGCCGCACCATCGTCGATCCCGGCTCGCACATCGAAAAGTTCGTCGACCTCGGATTTGTAGGCGAACCCGAGACGGTCGACACCACCGTGCTCACGGAGATACTCGGCCGGGAGTTGATCCCGGTGCTGGCGCCGGTTGCGACCGCGGCGGCCGGCGGAACCTACAACATCAACGCTGACACCTTTGCGGGCGCCATCGCGGGCGCCCTCAAGGCGAAGCGCCTGCTGTTGCTTACCGATGTGCCCGGCGTGCTCGACAAATCGAAAACGCTCATCAAGCAGCTCTCCATGAATGATGCGCGGCGTCTGATCGCCGATGGCACGATCTCAGGCGGCATGATCCCGAAGGTCGAGACATGCCTCTATGCGCTCGAGGCCGGCGTCGAAGCAGTGGTCATTCTCGACGGCAAGGTCGAGCACGCCGTCCTGCTCGAGCTATTGACCCATCTCGGGGCGGGGACCTTGATACACGGCTGATGCGGTTTCGGTAAAAAGCGGCGTCAGCGTTGCACTGGAGCGGCGAGCTACGAGGGGCCCCCATGGTCGTGCGGGCGCGGGCGCGACCTGGCCCAATCCGGATCGACCTCGCCATTGCGTCCGCCGGCAAAGGGGAGCACAAGGCCGCCACTTGTCGGGGTCGGCATCTGCCGTTATCGCCTCCCCACGGTAACCCCTTCAGGCTGGCTGAAGCGAGCGCCCCCCGCCTCCTGCTCCAACAGTGCCATTCCAGGCCACTCAAATTTCGGCTACTCTTTTCGAGACCTTCCGCGGGGGCAAACGACATGCGCAAGCGCACGCACTCCTATCCTGGTCAGCCGATTCCGACGCGCAGAACTGTGGCAGCAGGCGCGTTCGCGGCGCTCGTGGCCGGCCCGAGCGCGGCGCGCGCGGAAGATCAGGTCGACCTCCAGCTCGTGCTCGCAGTCGACGCCTCCGGCAGCGTCAACATGTACCGCTTTGACCTGCAGAAGAAGGGCTATGCGGCGGCATTTCGCAATCCGCGCGTCATTGCTGCAATCCGCTCGGGAATTTCGCAGGCGATCGCGGTCACCATGCACCAGTGGACTGGTCCGCGCCTGCAGGTCCATGTGGTGCCGTGGATGGTGGTCAAGGACGAAGCGTCAGCGGAAGCGCTGGCCGCCGCGATCGAAAATACGCCCCGCAGGCTGTTCGGCGGCGGCACCTCGATCAGCGGCGCGATCGACTATTCGCGGCTGATTCTGGCCCAGAGCCCGTTCACGGCGACGCGGCGTACGATCGATGTGTCCGGCGACGGCGCCAACAATATCGGTCGCCCCGCGCAGCTTGCCCGGGACGAGGCGGTGCGCGACGGCATCACCATCAACGGTCTGCCGATCCTCTCTGTCGAACCCTATCTCGATACCTATTATTTCGAAAACGTCATCGGCGGACCGGGCGCCGTCATGGTTCCTGCCGACAGCTATGAGAGCTTCGGGGAAGCCATTTTGAAGAAGCTGATTATCGAGATTGCGTCGAACGACCGCGAGACGCTCAGGTCTTCGTTGTGATGTCCCCGCTCGCTGCGGCAGGCGGCGAGGAATGCGGCAGCGCCAGTCAAGGGAGATGCCAACATGTTTGACCTCAGGGGAGGCGAAATCACCATGCATCTGGTGCGCTTCGGCGTTTTGGCGGTGTTTGCGGTTGCAGCCGGGGCGGTCTATTCCCAAGCCGTGACGCCCACCAATTCGTTACCTGATCCCTACATCGGCTCGCCGTTTGGAAAACTGCCCGAGGGCCGCAATTGGGGCTCAACGGCGGGCATCGGCATTGATCGGGACGGCAAGAGCGTCTGGGTCGCCGAGCGCTGCGGAGCCTTTGCGCCGCCGTCACAGATGAAGCCCGGCGTGCCGTTCGCGTGCGATGGATCGAGCCTTGATCCGATCCTGCAGTTCGACGAGAGCGGCAAACTGGTCAAAAGCTTCGGCGCCGGCCTGATTTTGTTTCCGCACGGCCTGTCGGTTGATCCGCAAGGCAACATCTGGGTGACGGACGGGCTCGGCAAGGACGGCAAGGGCCACCAGGTCTTCAAGTTCAGTCCGGACGGCAAGGTGCTGATGCGTCTCGGCAAGCCCGGCGTTGCGGGCAGTGGGCCGGATGAATTCAACGCGCCCTCCGCCGCGCTGGTCGCGCCCAATGGCGACATTTTCGTTGCTGACGGTCACGGCGGCAATACCAACGCCCGCATCGTCAAGTTCGACAGGACCGGCAAGTTCATCAAGACCTGGGGCAGCAAGGGCAGCGCGCCCGGCGAGATGGACGGCCCGCACACGCTCGCGATGGATTCCCGGGGCCGGCTGTTCCTTGGCGACCGCGGCAATAACCGTATCCAGATTTTCGATCAGGACGGCAACTTCATCGACCAGTGGCTGCAGTTCAGTCGCCCGAGCGGCGTCTACATCGACAGCAACGACCGCATTTACGTTGCCGATTCAGAATCGGGCTCGGTCAACAAGGCACACGGCAACTGGAAGCGGGGCATCCGGATCGGCAGCGCCAAGGACGGCACGGTGACGGCGTTCATTCCCGATCCCGACGACAACGCCACCACCACTAGCGCCGCCGAAGGCGTCACCGCTGATGCCCGGGGCAACATCTACGGCGCCGAGGTAGGGCCGAAGCGGGTGATGAAATACGTCAGCAAATGACCCGCGCTGGCGGTCATGCCGCCGCCGCCGTCGCAACGTCCTCGAGCACCCGCTGGCGCGATTCGATCCCCCAAGCCCACACCACAACAATCTGAACGAGCACGAGTGCGATCATCAAGCCAAGCACGCCCGGCATCCCAAAATCGCCAGCGAGCCGCAACACGACGAACGGCGAGACGATCGTGGCGGCGCGGCCCAGGGTGTTACAGATGCCGTTAGCGCGCAGCCGCACTTGCGTCGGGAACAGCTCAGGCGTGTAGACGCCGAACAGAATCGCGACCTGAATATAGATGACGAGAACAAGGAGAAATCCCACCACCAGGATGAGGGCTGGCGCAGTGGCGGCCGTGAAGGTTGCGTAAATCGCGCCGAGCACCACGGTCGCGATGGACGCGCCGATGATGCTTGCGCGCCGGCCGATGAAGTCGGCGCAAAATGCGCCGAGCGCGCAACCCGCCGGCGATGCGATCACCAGCACCAGCGTATATTCGAACGAACGGGTGATGGTCAGGCCCTGCTGCAAAAAGAACTGCGGCAGCCAGGTGACAAAGCCGAATATCAGGGTGTTGACGGTGATCAGCACCCAGCTGCCGACAACCATGCGCAGCAGCAGCGGCGGGCGCGCCAGCATCGCAAAATCGGTGACAGGCGGCGGCGCTGCCGGGACAGGCGGCGGCAATGCGGTTGCCGCGCACTTTTCGATTGCCGTCAGGATGGCTTCGGCCTCCTCGCTGCGCCCCTTGGACTCCAGCCAGCGCGGCGACTCCGGCAGGCTCTTGCGGAGCCACCACACGATCAGGGCGCCGATGCCTGCAATGACGAACATCGGCCGCCAGCCCCTCGCCGGAATAATCAGATAGCCCAGCACTGCCGTCACCGGCAGCCCTGAGACGACCAAAAAGGACATGAACGCCAGCCAGCGTCCGCGCGAGCGAGGCGGCACCAATTCCGTCAACGTCGAATAGCCAACCACGATCTCGGCGCCTAACCCCAGCCCCATGACCAAGCGGAGCGCGTTGAGGGTTGTCATGTCGGGCGCTAATGCGGCCGCCAGCGAGGCCACCCCGAAGATCGCGAGATTGACCTGATAGGTCAAGCGCCGCCCATAGCGGTCACCGATGAAGCCGGTGACAAGCGCACCGATCGTCATGCCGAGGAAGGTCTTGGAGACGAAATCAGCGTTCAGGTTGGGGGTCGAGAAACCGGATTGCAGCGCAGCCGGCAGCACGTTGGTACCGACATAGAGGTCGTAGCCGTCGAAAAACATGCCGGCTCCGACCAGCCAGAAAATGCGGTAATGGAAGGAGCCCACGGGCAGGCGGTCGAGTCGCGCGCCCGCATTCACGGATCTGATCATACGGCGTTATCCCCGAGCGCGTTTTCTGGCGATCAACGTCCGACGGCGTAGAATGGCATAGCCTGCACTGCAGCAAGGGATAATGCAATGCTCAGGATTTTTTGCGCGCGGTCGATGCAGGTGGCCGTCACGACCCTCTCGGAACGATCGACGCAGGCTCGCGGCGCTGCGCTTGAAATCGTGTTCGAACCGATGGGCGCGCTGCAAGCGCGGCTCGCCGGCGGCGAGACCGCCGACGTGCTGATCCTGGCGGCGCCGGCGATCGACCGGCTTGCGGCCTCCCGCGCGCTGGTGTCGGGCAGCCGTGCCGCCATCGCACGCGCTGCGATCGGCATAGCTGCGCGCCAGGGTGCGCCGGCGCCTGATATCTCAACGCCGCACGCCTTCAAGGACGCATTGGTGGCCGCCCGCGCGATCGCGTTGAGCGACCCGGCGGTGGGCGGCTCAGCCGGCAGCTACTTGCGCGATCTGTTCTCGCGCATCGGCCTCACCGCGATCATTGCCGCCAAGACGGTCGCGCAGAAAAGCGGCGCGGCCGCCGCCGACGCCGTCGGCCGTGGCGAAGCCGAGTTGGCGATGACCTTCATTCCAGAACTGTTACAGGGAAAAGGCGTTCGCGTCCTGGGGCCGCTGCCGCCGCCCTATGGCCGTTCCATCGCCTACACCGCGGCAGTGTCGACGCGCTCGAGCTGTCCGGGCGAAGCACGCGCTTTCATCGCCACGCTGACCGCTGCGGAGGCAGCCAGTGTCTGGGTTGCGGCGGGATTCGAACTTGACCGGTGAGCGTGGCGGCGCGGGCATCCTGCCGGCGCTCCAGCGTTCAGGGCATCGGTATTTCCTGCACCTTCTTTGGCACGTCATAACCTTTGCGCACGGCCGGCCGATTGGCGATCGTCACGTACCAGCGTTTGACGTTGGCGAACTGGTTGAGGTCGATGGTCTGCCACTCGAAGCGGGAAACCCATGGCCAGATCGCAATGTCGGCCACCGAATAGTCGTCGGCGACGAATTGGCGATCGGCCAGCCGGCGATCGAGGACGCCATAGAGGCGCGCGGCCTCTTTGAGATAGCGCTCCTCCGCATAAGGCGCCTTGCCCTTGTTGTATTTCACGAAGTGGTGGACTTGACCGAACATCGGGCCGGGGCCGCCCATTTGCCACATCAGCCATTCGATGACGCGGTAGCGCTTGCGCTTGTCGGTGGGCAGCAGTTTGCCGGCCTTCTCGGCGAGATAAAGCAGGATCGCGCCCGACTCCATCAGGCTGAAATTATCATCCCGGTCAACGATTGCCGGAATGCGGTTATTGGGGCTGATCTTGAGAAACTCCGGCTTGAACTGTTCATCCTTGCCAATATCGACCGCATGCACCTCGTAGGGAATACCGAGTTCCTCGAGTGCGATGGAAGCCTTGCGGCCGTTGGGCGTGGTCCAGGTGTAGAGATCGATCACGATTGCAGGTCCTTGCCGACTGATTAACATGGGATCGTCACCCCTGCGTATATCAATTCTTTCTCCAATCAAGTACCTGTGGTCGAGAGTGCCGGTCGC
>JASHRR010000549.1 GCA_030037185.1 Xanthobacteraceae bacterium
GCCGGATGGATATGACCGCGGCCTCATTGCGATGGAGGCAATCAAGGCAGCGGACCCGCAGCGTGCCGAGGGGCGTCCCGACGCGGCAGTGTCCCTCACCGCTCTCCTCGGTGACCTGCGCATCGATAAAGTTCGTCGTGCCGATGAAATCGGCGACGAACCGGTTGCACGGCCGCTCGTAGACCTCGCGCGGCGAGCCGATCTGCACGATCCGTCCTTCGCGCATGACGGCAATTTCGTGCGACAGCGCGAGCGCCTCGCTTTGATCATGGGTGACATACACGGTGGTGAGCGCGAGCTCGCGCTGCATCCGCTTGAGCTCAAAGCGCATGCGCTCGCGCAGCTTGGCGTCGAGGTTTGACAGCGGTTCGTCGAGCAGCAGGAGCTGCGGCTCCATGACCAGCGCGCGCGCCAGGGCAAGCCGCTGCTGCTGGCCGCCCGACAGCTTGGTGGCCGCGCGCTCCGTCACGTCATCGAGCGCGACTGCGCAGAGAACGCGCATGACCCTGTTGGCGATTGTCTTGCGATCTGGCTTGTCGCGGCGGACCTGAAGCGCAAACGCGGCGTTTTGGTACACCGTCATGTGGGGCCAGATCGCATAGGACTGGAACACCATGCCGAAATTACGCCGGTTCGGCGGAACCGAGACACCCGCCGACGCCGAGAACACGACCTTCCCATGCAGGCTGATCTCGCCGGATTTTGGCACTTCCAGACCCGCGATGGAGCGCAGGGTTGTTGTCTTCCCGCAGCCGCTCGGGCCAAGCAGCGTGAAGAGTTTGCCGTCGGGCACTTCGAACGAGACGTCATGGGTCGCCCGGACGGCGCCGCCGCGGTCGCCCGGATATTCTGTGCATAGCGATTTGACAATCAGCACGACTTGGAGCGTTTCCAGATGATGGCGCCACTGCCGAGAAGCCCAGAAGCCTAGCCCGGGTTGAGCGCCAGCGAAACCCGGTAAGCGCCGCTGCGGCGATAAAGGTGGCTCGCAACGACGCGCGGAGCAGGTCCTCGACAAGCCCGGTCGAGATCGAGGCTCGGTTTGCCGGGGCACCACAGGTTGACCCCCTGCCGACCGCTAGGGTGGTGTGTCGCGCTGCGGTGGTAACGCAAACGCACGCCCATTGTGCTCGGCCGGATCGAACACGCCCTTGTGGTGAAAGTAGACGATGCTGGCCGCCGATCGCATCGGCCACGTTGCAAGCAACCAATTGAAGGCGAGATCGCTCTGAAAGTGGTCGAACAAGAACCGCAGCAGGCGCTTCACTCGGAACTTTGGATACGACCGCACGAACCAGCCGCTCGGGTCATCAGCTCGGCCGTATAGGAAATCTGCCACGGCATTGCCGGCCGCGAGCCCGTGCTTGAGCGCGCTGTGAATGCCGCCGGCGGTAACGGGCGATACCATGCCGGCGGCGTCGCCCACGAGCAGCGCGCGCGATACGGCGACCGGGGCGACCACACCGCTGCAGGGAATCAGGCCCGCGCGTACGCCGGTTGGCGTAACCCCGCGTAATTGGATCACCGGCGCGGCCTTCGCGAGGAACGCGTCCATTGCCTCGTCCGGCTTGAACGCTCCGCGCCGGTCGAGCCGACCGTGCGAGCCCGGCCTGCACGCCGTCGACACCCGCGAAGACCCAGCCGATATAGCCGCGCGCGAGACGGCGATCGACGAAGCAGTGCAGCTTGTCGGGCACTGCCAACGCCGCGCCCGCGTACTCGTATTCGACGCCCGCAAGGAACCGCTTGCTCGCGCCGAGACCGAGCGCGCTCGCGACACGCGAGCGCGGGCCATCTGCCCCAATCAAGAATCGCGTCGTGCCGAAGCCCTCCACCTCGAAGCCGCTCTGCAGCCGTCGTGCGCCGGTGAACACCGTGCCGTACGCGATCGCGGTACCGGCGCGTTCGGCCTCGCCCGCGAGCCACCGCATCACGGCCGGTGTGGCGGTTGCAAGGAAGTAATAACCCGGCGCCTCGAGATCGACGTGGCGCAGGTTGGGTGCATACAGCCGCACGCCCGAGATGCGGCGTACGAGCGACGTCGGAAGCGCGTCGAGGAGCGCAATCTGGTCGACCGCATCCTTCACAATGATTCCGGTCGTGTGCAGCTTTGCGCCAGGATCGATCTTTTTCTCGAGCACGGTTACGCGCAGCCCGGCGCGTGCGAGCGCGAGCGCGCTCGCAAGGCCAGCGAAGCTCGCGCCGACCACCACGCAATCGGTATCGAACTGCGTCCTGCTAAGACGTTCCAAGAGGGACTCCCCGCCGGTCGAGTTGATCAGGTAGATGTCCAATGCGCCGGATAGTTCGATGCCGCTTCGGTTCCCGTCGCGCACGATAGTACCCGGCAACATTGATCGCGGCTAACGCAAAATGACCGGCCGCCCACCGCCGAAGAGGCGCGCAGAGGCCGGCCGCGAAGATGAGCCAGATCGCGGCCATCATCAAAGGCCGGTTCGGTAACCAGTGACGGGATGCGTCGCGTTCGCGGCACGTCGCGCGGCCTTGTGCGGCTGCGGTGCCGATCTGATCGGGTCTTTGCCGCGCGGATCATCCCCCGACCAGCAATTGCAATGCGCCAACTGGTGGCGGCGATCAGCCGCTAAATCAGCCGCGGCACCTCGGTTGACGGCTCTCTCTGACGATAGCGTGCGAGTTTGGATGGACCAGAAACACACTCGCAGGGACGCGGGACAGCACGTCCCCACATCGGGCCCGGCGGCAAATGCCTTTCCGACGTATGACACGCCTTCTGCCATTCGTAGAACGGCAGCACATGCTCGATGACCGGAGTCCTCGGTGGGTGGTCGTACTGAGGAGGCGGGATCAGGGGCATCGCGGGCCACTCTGAAGAGGGATCAGCGCCAGCCCGTGCAAGCGGGCTTTTCCACTTGACATTTGAAGAAAGCCTCCGCGTATTCAAGCATTTAATTGCTGTTTGAAATCGCGGTTGGGGGAATACTTTCCTCGCAAAACCAAGAGCGCACACGCTTTATCCAACGCACCAGGTAACCGGCCGGACTGGAAGCAATCGCGAGCGAACGGCGTTGGGGGTCGTTATAACGGGCGAGAGGCAAAGGCCACGCACGTCCCAGGCTCCTCAGAGCGTCAGGTGGTTGGAGAATTCTCACCGCACCGATGACCAGGCCTCGGCTGTTGTAACGGCCCTGACCTGCGAGAGCCGCGCAGAGTAGTGGGGAGGCAGAAGCCCCTTCCTTCAGGAAGGGAGGCTTCACCGAAGCCGAAGCGGTGCGCCCTTTGCTCGACCTAGGCTCGCTGCGGCCTTCACACTCCGAAACCCGCCATGGCGAACCGCCGGCTGACAAATTGCTGAAGCAGAACGAGGCACAACAGAGACGCGATCAGCATCACGCCCAGCGCTGCAAGCTCCACATACTGTCCGTTCTGCCAATATTCCCAGATCGTGATCGAGAGGACTTCCGATCCCGGGCTATAGAGAAGAATGGAGCTCGAGAGCTCGCGTATCGACACGATCACCACGTAGATCCACCCGGCGATCAGGCCGGGTGCGAGCAATGGCAGCACGACGCGCCGGAACGTCGTGCCCCACGACGCGCCGCACATGGTCGCGGACTCCTCCAGCTCCTTGTGCAGCGCAAGCATGGAGGTTGAATTGGCGCGCATGCCGTACGGCATGAAGCGGGTGACATAGGCGATGAGCATGATCCACAGCGTGCCGTAGACACCGATGCCAAGGTTGAGATAGCAGACCATGATGGCGAGGCCGAGAACAAGGCCGGGAAATACCAGGGGCAGCATCGCCAGATGGTCGATGGGCCATCGGCCGGGCAGCTTCGTCCGCGCGACGATCCAGGCGAGTATTGCCGTCGTCAGCGCCACGACGCTTGCGCTTGCCACCGAAAGTATCACGCTGTTCCACACCGCTCTCGCAAAGCCCGGGTAGCCGAACACGGCACGATAGGCGTCGAAGGTTAAATCCCTCAATGCCGCTACCGAAGGGGCGACATAAAACTTCTGCAACGAGCACCACAGCAGCACCAGGAACGGCAGGACGACGATGATGGCGAGATAAACCGCGAAGCTCGCAGCCGTGAGGTAGCGCCAGCGGCCGATGCGCATCACCCGCGGCCGAAATCCCTTGCCGGTTATGGTTGAAAACGTGTCGGCGGTGCCGACGGTGCGTGACTGGGCATAGACGCACAGCGATGCGATCACGAGAAGTGCCACCGCGTAGCTCGACGCGAGCCCGATGTCGCTCGGATAGGATTGAACCGCCTGATAGATCGACGACGTGTAGACCTCGATTCCGACCGGAAGCCCAAGCAGGGCCGGGACTTCGAACGACTCAATTGCGCGCAAGAAAAGAATGAGGAAGACCGCGACCACTGCGGGCCAGGCGAGTTTCAACGTCATGCGCCAGGCAATTTGCCACACGGTTGCGCCGCACATCAGCGCGGACTCTTCCAGCGAAGGATCCATCGAGCGGAACGCTGCCGTCATCATCAGGAAGGCGAGGGGCGATTGGTGAAGACCATCGACGAAGATCATGCCTCCGATCGAATAGATGTTGGTGACGACCAGGTCGGTGGCAAACAGTTGCTGGACAGCGACGTTGATGATCCCGATTTTCGGGCTCGCCAGGAGAATCCAGGACACCGTGAAAAGAATGGCGGGAATGATCAAAGGAACGAGGGACATTGCGAAAAAGACCGACTTGAAAGGCGTATCGGTGCGTTCGTTCACCCACGCAAAAAACGTTCCGGCCACGAAGGCAAGGCCTGCCGACCCGGCGGCGAAAGTGACTGAATTGCCGAACAGGCGCAGCGTTTCGAGGCTCCAATAGGCGGTGCGATAATTGTCGAACGTCGGCTGTGCCGGCGCTGTTGCGGTCTCGGGGGTGAAGAAGCTCTGCCAGAGCAGGAAACCGAGCGGCACCAATGACAGCCATGCCACGACCGCTATGGCGGCGCCGGCGACAAACCATTTGGCGTCCGGGCGAGCAAGCGCATGTGATGGGTAAACAGCAATGCCGCGCGGGTCATTTCCGATCACGTCAGACCTCATCGTGGGGAGGCCGGCTGTTCGCGCGGCCGTCTCAGAGGATGGCCACTGGCGCGATCTCGCGTGTGGCCGTCCTTCGAGGAGCGCGCATCCTTGGCCAACGGCTCAGGAAGCGCGTTCCCCAAGACGAGGCTGATGGATGATATCGATATGATGCGAACCAGGGAAGCGCCGGACTGCATCGCCCGGGTTAAGTCCGGCGATGACACGACAGGTGTCATATCGAGGATATTCCGGCGGTTAGTTACATCAATTGCGGCGGTTCGCTCGCGGCGTCGGATGAGGGTTGATAGAAGGCCTCCTCCATCCGGCACACCACACGTTCTCGCCGCAGCGTCTCCTCAAATTCGCGGCGGATGAACTTATCCTCGTCGCAGTACGGGATGGCGCTGCCGCCCTTGTTCAGGTCGATCGCGCCGTAGTCCAGCAATGGCTCACCCGGACGTCCCGGCTTGCGCGACCGTTGATTATTGGGGCCGTGCCAGGCGGTGATGCGCAGGCCCTCCTTGCCGACGCCGAAATGCTGATGGAACCAGTCGCCGCTCATCGGCGCGGCCGAAACGAGACCTACCGGCTCGTAATCCTGACGCAGCACCTGCTCGGATTTGCCATTCTGCCACGGCGTGATGCCGAGCGCGTCCGGCCAGGTGTAGGTATAGCCCTTGCCTTTGATGCAGATCAGCACCGCCGCGGAGGCGTGCTTGTGCGCCTTCGAATAGCGCCCGGTTTCATGCTGTCCGATCCATAAATAGAATCGGTTGCCGCCCATGGCCGGTTCGACCCGCCGGTAGCCGGGCGAACGGCGATTGTCGAGCGGCAGCTCGCAGTTGATGATGTCTGGGATCAAATTGGTGCGCCGCATCGCCAGGCCGCGGATCGGATCCGGTTCAATGTCGTCACGCGGCTTGAAGTAATCCTCGGTGCCGCAAAAGCGTTCGCCGAATCGATACGGACAGTTGAAGACAAAATCCGGGCTGTCGAACAGGTTCATGACATTCGGCGCGGTGGTGCCGCACAGCAGGAAGGCCGGAGCGCTTGCAGCGTTGATAATTCGATGCCACGCATTCAAAGGTACGGTGAACAGGGAGCCTGCCTGCCACTCGAACATATGACGCCTGGTCTGCCCGTCCTGCCAGACCTCGGTGGCGCCGCGTCCTTCGACGACCAGCACGACTTTTTCATAGAGGTGGCGTTCGACGTTAAGAGCACCGGCGGCCGGCAGCTCGACCACATAGCAGCCCCAAAGCCCCTCGGTGCCGTAGAGCTGGATGTAGCTGCCGCGACCGCCGAGACGCGGCCACGGCGCCAGCGGCAGATCCTGCACCCGCCGCACGCCGATGCCCCGATAGACCGGCACGCCTTCAGCCTCCATAAAGCGGTCGTAGGGCATGGGAGCGCGGTTGAATCTGCCCAGACCTGCCTTTTCGCCGGCCCTGGGCTCATGCCAGTGGGGGTGGTGCGGGGTGTCGTGCATGGGAGCGACCTTAACGCCTAAGACCGTGACAACGGAGCCCAATTCATCGAAATGTAGCCGGATTGAGCCACGGCCCCTGACCTGCGCCAGCTTGATCCGGGCTACATTGTGGCCCCATCACGAACCAATTGCATCCACATTCGGTTTTGATTGCTACACCACTCATGCGGGCGCAATACGCCTTGGGCTGTTGCGCACCCTATCCTTTACCGCCGATCATCAGCCGCTTCAGGTGATCCAGAATGGCTGGTGGGGTGGCGGCGATGCGGTCGATCGCTTGGAGAACCCCCGCGCCTCCGATCGGACTGACCTCCAACCCCAGCCTTGCCGCGTCCGCAAGATATTCCCGATCGTTGTGCACGGCAGCGAAGGCTTGCCGGAGGGCCTCGGCACGCTCGGCCGGCACGCCCGGCGGAGCGGCGAACGGGCGCGACATTTTATAGGAAAGCTCGGCGAGCTCAATCAACGCCCGGCCGTCGTCGCCGCGCGCCAGCTCGCGTCCGGTGGGCACGTCGGCAAAGTCGGGATGGCGCGTGGCGCGCGCGAACTGGACAAGGGCCCGCATCCCGCCGTTCGGCAAAAGCCACTCGGGCCGCAGCGACCTCATGGTTGAAAGGTCGGCCGTGCGTCCATTCACCTCGCCGCGATCGACCGCAAGAAAGATCGCGCCGTTGTCCGGGTAGCCGGTCACGAGTTTTAGGTTGATGCCAAGCGCGTCCCGCAGCACGAGCGGCACGTCGCTGCCGGTTGTTCCTTCGGCGGTCCCGCCGAGAACGATCGGCGGCCCGCCGGGCCGGCGCGCCTCTTCGATTGAGCTTACCGGCGCGTCTTTGCGCACCATCAGGAGGTAGGCGTCGTGCGAAAAGTCCGATGAAGACCCGAGCCACGTGAATTGGCGCGGATCAAAGACCGCAGCGGCGTTGGTGTGCAGGATAGCAAGCAGCGGCATGTCGCGCGCAAAGCTGCCGATCGTGGCGCCGTCCCGCGGTGCGACTGTGTAAAGGAAATTAGTCGCGCGCAGACTGCCGGCGCCTGGCATGTTCTGTACCACAACGCTCGGATTGCCCGGAATATGATGGCCAAGGTGGCGCGCCATCAGCCGCGCGAACAGGTCGTACCCGCCACCGGGGCCGTAGCCGACAATCAATGTAATGGTCCGGCCCCGGTAGAAATCCGCGACAGGCTCGCCGCGCGCCTGTGCGGTAATCGCAAGACTGGCGAGGAGTAACGACACGCATCTCATCACGATACACCGCCGGTTTCTAACCAATTGATATCGCTAGCGTCTAGCAACCCCATGGCGAGGCTTTGTTGCGCCATGGTCGTATCCGCAGGCTGGCCGATGAGCCGCAACTCGCCAGCTTGCGGCCGTCATCTTGCGCCCGGAAAGGGTGACCGTAAATGTCCAATGTGGTGGTGATCGCGTGGCACGCAGGAAGCGCCGCACGCCATGATGTCCGGGGCAGTTTGCGTTCGTCGCCGACGCGGCCGTCCTTGCCGCTTTCTAAACGGTGACGCCGGCCGCACTGGCCGCATGCCGGCAAACCGGCTTACCTGCCTCCAATGAAGCTGGTTCCCACCAACGAAGCACGCGTTGCGTCGCTTGCCGGGCCGTGGAATCCAGGCATGAGTTGGTGCGTGGTGATTACACCGTAACCGGCAGAATCGCTTGATCGCCCAGTAATCGGCTTGAGATCGATCTGCCTTGCCGTGACACCGCCTCCAGCGGCTCATCCGAAAAAAGGCACCAGCGGCCGTGGTTGAAAACGTCTCTACGCCCCGCCGCGGCGGCTTATGGCATGCTCTTCCTGTCCCCTCCCCGTGCGGCCTGTCGTGCACCGGGGGTACGGGTCACATCCGCTGGCGCGTTAACGCAAATCTTTGGCCCAAAATCACACGGGCGGAGGGGGATCGGTGTCCCGCAACGCGCGTTGTCTTGGGTGAGTATCGTACTTCCTTTCCGACTTGGCCCTGCTACTGAGTGGGGCCATTTTTCTTGAAAACGTGAGGGCTATCGACGGTGAGGCGTCTTTTCGGATTGTTGCCGGCGGCGAGCTTCTCACGTGTCTGAGACGCTGCCATGCGGGCGCTGGCAAGCGACGGGTCGCGCGCCGGCCGCACCGGCGCCGACAAACTCAACCCGACAATTGTCGCTGAAAATTCAAAGCCAGTCCGCCATGGAGAATTCGACCGCAAGTCGTGGTCGTTACCGGGCGGCGCTCGGCTCCGCCGGGCAGGCGGCCTGCGGTAGCTGGCGGCTTGGAGAAAGCCGGCGGCAGGTATCAACGAGCGGTGGGCGTCGAGCGTGGGCTCGCGGTTGCGACGAATTCTGTGGCCTCAATGACCCCCTGGCCCAACGGCGTCGGCACCGAGATCCGATAGGGCACCACGATCCGGGTTCCCGGGATCGGGGCCAGCCATGTTTCAATGTCCTGCCGTGCGATCAGATATCTGATTGCCGGACGTTCGGGCACATAACCGGCCAGCGGCACGAATTGAACCCCGCAGACCGCGACCGCCCCCTGATAGCCCTGGGCGCGGACTTGCTCGATTCGCTTGAAGCTCAATTGCAAATCGAACCGCATACGTCCGTCGAATATCGGGATGGTACGCTGGCACGCCTCGGGTGAAACCGGATCGCCGCTGCCGGAAATCCGAATCAAGGCCGCGCTCATCGGATCGATGACGCCGCGCCGATGGGCCTCCGTCACAGGGATTCGCCCCGCACCGGGCGGTGTCGGCGGGTCGACCATCAACTCCTTGACGGTCCCGGCGCTGAGCACAATTCGCATTTCCTGTGTTCGTCTGTCATTGATGACCGTCGACGCAAATATCCTCGGTAGCAGATTGTTACTGCGCACAATGCCCCGGGAGGCGGCATTGCCCTCGCCGTTCGCAAACACCCGCAGCAAACCGGTGGTCATGCCGCTCGCCGTCGCGGTAAATTGCTTCTCACCGATGTCGATCAGCCACGCACCTTCGCCAATTGGCACACCGGCCAACGTAGCGACGTAGCGAGCATCAAGTTTGCCCTGCGCGCCGGCGCCGCCACACAGGAGGCAGATCGACACGACCGCAGCGCCCGCCAGACGAAAACCGAGAGAGATCCTTATCAGGATCACGATGAGCACCAAAGTTGAAAGTCGGTCGCAGCGATGGTGCGCCGATCAATCGGCGTCGTCAATCGGGTGGCAGCTTGCGGATGTTTGATCACCAAACCTGACGGTGAAGCCGGACGGATTTGCACGTTACTATGAATTAATCTTGCGGCGTGGCAATGGCGCGGGCTGTGCTGCTGCGGAGAACGGTTACGGCCGATTGATTCATTCGTGCAACCTAGGCGAGCCAGCCGGCGGCAGCTTAGGCGGCTCAGTGCACCGCTGTCTGCCACCAGGACGCCACGTATGCCACGTACGCGCCACACAGCAGGATCAGCACCAGCATGCCGCCCCTGAGGGCGATCGCGCCGCCTTTTCGCAGCGCGCGCCTCAGCCGCGCGCGCGTGGCTGGCTTGCGAGCAAGCACTGCTGGTGTGCGCCGTTCGGTGCTGGGAGGCTGAATTTCGGTGGGCTTCAGGTTTGGATCTGAGTGAAAACGCATGGTGG
>JASHRR010000550.1 GCA_030037185.1 Xanthobacteraceae bacterium
GCAAATTGCGCGGATGCGATCTCGTTGCATTGCGCGTCGATGATGTGGTGCCTCAGGGCTACGCAATCGACTGCGCCAACGCCCGCCAGAGGAAAACCGCGGCCGGTGCCGTTCGAAGTGACCGAGCAGACGCGGCACTCCGCGCGCCTGGTGGAGTGGTGGGTTGCCAGCGTCGGTCTTGACGCAAGGAAGCGCCACGCAGGCGATGCGATGACCCGCGCGTAAACTTCGCGATCTCGACGCGCCAACAGCTCGGCCTCGATCAGCTCGGCATTCAGGGGTGATAGCAGGGACACACGAGGTCGATGCTCGCCTGCGCCAAGCTGGCGGCGCCGCAATCCCGTCGGGCGACGGCCGCCACAACCGCCTCATTCAGAACCGCGACTCCGGCTTCGGAACGATATGCGTCAAGCGGGGTTTTCGTGGCGGAAGTTGGATGTCTCTCATCGCGCGGCTCATTCCAGCAGCCGATGTGCCCGAGGGTCAGGATTGAGGCCCTAAGCGGAGGTGACCTCATGGCGCGCGTCGCGGTGATCACTGGAGCCAGTCGGGGCGTCGGTGCGGCTGTTGCGTTGGGTCTGGCCAAACACGGGTACCGGGTGGTGGTCAACGTTCGCTCCAGTACACCCCAGGCCGAGGAGGTGGTCGCGACCATTGCCGCGGCAGGTGGAGAGGCCATGGCGATTAAAGCCGACGTCACCGTACCTAACGACGTCACTGCCATGGTCGATGAAATCAATCGGCGGTGGGGTGGGATCGACGTGCTCGTACACAGCGTGTCGACGCCGTTTGCCGTCACCTCGTTCACCAAGCTGAGCTGGGAGCAGCTCGGCAGCAAGCTGGACAGTGAGCTGCGTGCCGCCTTCCTGACGACGAAGGCCGTTGTGCCGGGAATGGTCTCTCGTGGCCACGGGCGGCTGATCTATCTGAGTACCGGGCTGTCGCGTCATCCGCGTGATGGGATGATCACGCTGGGTACCGCTAAGGCGGCTCTGGACCAGTTCGTGCGCTACGTCGCTTTGGAGCTCGCACCGCACGGGATCACCGCCAACCTCGTCGCACCATCCACCGTAGAGGGGGCCAGGGCGACCGAGCTGGTCACGGCCGAGCGGATGCACAAACTCGCCGCAGCCAATCCGATGCGACGGCTCGTCCGTCCCGACGAGGTGGCCGAGACAGTGGCGTTCTTGGCAAGTGAGGGGTCGAGTTTCACCACCGGCCAATATCTTGCGGTGAACGGGGGCCTTGAAATGAAGTGAACACAAGGAGCACGCGCGCAACGCCCGAATTGGAGTTGTTTTGCAATGCACACGATTGATCTGACCTATGTCGGGCGCGGTATCCACGAAGAACTGATCGCGTATGTGGCCGATCAGGAGGGATATTTCGAGGATGAAGGTGTCCACGTCGCCCTCCGCGACGGAACCAGGTGGAAGACTGAACGCCTTCGTGCCGGCGCGACCATCGGCCTGGGCCGAGCCTTATTGTCGCGGCTCACCGACGGCATCCAATGGAGTGTGCTCTCCGTCAGCACCCATCGTCCGCTGTTTTGGTTCCTTGGGGGTGGCAAGGTGAGATCGATGGACGATCTTCGAGGGTGCCGACTGGCGATCCACGAAGCCCATACCGCCCCCGGGTGTTTCGCACGGATCGTGCTGCGCAAGCACGGTCTGGACCCCGATCGCGACTTGGAATGCGTGGCGCGGGCCCCTGGTGATTACCAGATGGATCTGCGACACCTTCGCGATGGCTCGATCGATGCGGCCTACGTGGGCAGTACGTTAGCGCCCGAAGAGGTCGCCGACGAGGAGGGCTTTTCGGTTCTGTCCTGGGTCGGCGACCACTTCCAGATCCCCACGGTAGGAATCGCCGTGGACCCCACCCACATCCCGCTCGACGACCCCGCGCTACAGGCGCTGGTGCGGGCCAACCGGCGAGCCCTCCAGACGGTGGTCGAACAACCCCGTTTGGCGGTCGACTACATCGCCTCGTTCCTGGGCCGGCTGACCATCGAGGAAGCGCGGCAGTACTACGAGCGCTACGTCGGGCCGTATTTCACTACCGGCGGTCGGGTGGACCTCAACGTCGCCCAGCGCGCGGTCGCCGCGGTCGCCACCGAACTCGGCATCCCCGCGACGAGCGTCGCTGCGGCAACCGTTGACCAGATGTACCTGCCGGCCCTGTAATCGAGCAACCTCAACCAAGACGACGAAGACTTGATCCGAAGGGGCGACATGTCCGTGCCGCCCGAGAAGGTAACGGGCAGAGCACGGCAGCTGTGCGGACGCGCTTGAGATCGCCGAGAAAATTGACGTCCGAAGTGCCGGCTCGGCCTCAACGCCGAGGACCGTGCTTCGATCCGCGTGTGGCCAGCAACAGCTGGACCGCTCGCAAGTTCCCGGTGCGCCGGTAGATCACCGTCGACTTCGTCCGGCGCATCGCATGCGCAGCGAACTTCCTTGGATCAAGTCCGACGCCGGCAACCCACCGCTCCACCAGGCGCGCGTACTGCCGGCGTCGTCAGAGATTGATCGGAGCGGCTCGGCGCGGAAACAGAACCTGCCCCGGCTTGCGACCGCTGCTGCGCAAATACGCGTCGAGCGACTGCCGCGTCTGCTCGGTCACTTCGAACCGTACCGGCCGACCGGTTTTCCTCTGGCGGACGTTGGCGCGGTCGATTGCGTAGCCGTGAGGCGCCCGCATCATCGACGCGCAATGCGACGAGATCAGGCCAAGTACACGCAGCTCAAGGTGCAACTTGGCCCGAAGGACCCGACATGCCCCGGGTCGCAGTGGCGGCCTTGGCCCGATTATCTTTCCCTTGTTCCATGACCGTAAGTGACCTGTGCTCGCCGATGATAGAGGGCTGGGGTCGTTCATGAGAGTGATCTCCTCGTTTGCGAGACCACCCAGATTGCGGTGATGACAGTCCAAACCGGTGAGTTCGGGTCAGCTAACAGGCGGCTTCTGTCGAAGAATCCTTAGCAGGCGGGACGAACCATGTCGGTACATGACCCATCTCTGCCATTCGACGATCGATTTTCCGTGATGCGCAACAGCGCTCTCACGCAATGGCGTGGTAATGTGGATCGCTGGCAGCCGCAGGTTCGGCTTCGCCGGAGATCGTTATACGGCGGTCGATCTCCTTGAAGCCGGCCTTGGCTTTCTGAGGGTCGAGTTGCCTAAGCTAAGTTAAGTTAGCGAAATTGCAGTCGAGCTGGCAGGCAAGCCTAAGTACGAGAAGGTCGGCGTGCTTCTCGGCGAGTTGCTCATGGCCTTGTTCTGGCACCCGACACGAGCGATCGGTTTCAGCGTCGCTCCGGCGGTGACCGTCCTGCTTCTGCTCCACCTCTCAAAGGCGGAAATTCTGCCCAATAGTCGCGTTATCCTCCTCGCAGGCCTTTGATCGAAGGCGAGGTGACCATGTCGCCACCAGAAGACAAGCGCGTGCCTATCGATATCAGCGAGCGCCGGCGCGCTGAGGAAGCGCTGCGGCGGAACAGCGAGCGGCAAACCATGCTGCTCGAGGTCACGTCGGACCTGATCCGCGCCTCCGAGCCGGGCGAACTCGGCCGCATGACATTCGAGCACATCAGCTCAGCCCTCGGCGCCGTTGTCTGCACCAACTTCCGCCTTGATCCCGCAACGCAGCAGCTCCAGTTGGTGTTCGCACGCGGAATTCCACCGGAATATTTGGAGGGGGTCCGCTCCCTCGAACTCGGCCAAGAGTATTGCGGGACTGCTGCGGCAACCTGTCAACCGCTTGTGGCCGACAACCAGCGCATCGCCTCCGATCCGAGTGGCGGCCTCGTGCGCGAACTCGGTGTTACGGCCTATGTTTGCTACCCACTCAAGGCGTCCGACGGTCGCCTGCTCGGTACGTTTGCGATTGCCTCGACGGTACGAGAGGGCTTCACCGATGACGAAGTCGCCTGGCTCGGCACCATAACGAATTTCCTCGCCCAAGCTTGGGAGCGGTTCGAGGCGGAGCAGGGTTTACGTGCCAGCGAGGAACGTCTGCGCCTGTCGCAGGAGGCGGCTGGCCTAGGTCATTGGGACCTCGACTTCGTTAGCGGTACGCTCGTGTGGTCGGAGCAAATGGGCAAGCTGCTCGGGGTCGAACCGGAAGCGCCTGCATCCAGGGCGCTGCTGCTCTCCCTCCTACACGCCGACGACCGTCCACGGTTCGAGGAGCACCTGGCACGCACCACCCGTCCCGACGATCAGGATCGCCACCTTGAGTTCCGCATAGTGATGCGGAATGGCACCGTGCGCTGGTTGGAGAATCAGAGCCGGATGCAAAGGGATCGGGCAGGGGTAGCGGTCCGGGCCGTCGGGGTCATGCGGGATATCACCAGACGCAAGGATGCCGAGGAAGCGCAGGCGCGGCTTGCTGCCATCGTCACATCGTGCGGCGATGCGATTGTCAGTGAGACGCTCGACGGTATGGTAACGAGTTGGAATGAAGCTGCCGAGCGCATGTTCGGCTACTCGGCTGCCGAGATGATTGGGCAGTCGATCCGGCGTTTAATTCCAGCTGGCCGGCAGCAAGAGCAGGACATGATGCTCGCCCGACTCGTTCGCAACGAGTGCATCGTGCACCTCGAGACAGTGAGCCTCGCGAAGGATGGACGAACCTTCGATACGTCCATCACCGTCTCGCCCGTGCGGAATGCCGAAGGCCATATCATCGGTGCCTCGAAAATCATCCGCGACATCAGCGAGGGCAAACAGGTTGAGCAGTCACTGCAGGCGAGCAAAGATCGTCTGCAGTTTGCCCTCGACGCGGCTCTGCTCGGGTGGTGGCAGTACGATCCGATCCGCCGCGTGGTCTCGGGGGATACGCGGTTTAAGGAAGTTTTCGATGTCACAGCTGACGAGACATCGATCGAGGAGATCATGAAGCGGGTGCATCCGGACCATGTGCAAATGGGCTGGGCAGCCCTCGAGGCGGCGCTCGATCCCGTCGATCCGAAGCGCTCCGCGACCGAGTTCCGACTCCGCCGGAGGGACGGCGACGTCCACTGGGTGGAGGTGTATGGGCTTGCCTATTTCGAGGGCGCCGGGCATGAGCGACGCGCGGTCAGCATGGTTGGTACCGCTCAGGACATTACAGAGCGCAAGTGGCGCGAGGAAGAGCGCAAGGAGCGCGCCGAACGGGAGCACGTGCTTATGCGCGAAATCAATCATCGCGCCAAGAATATGCTCAGCCTCGTGCACGCAATTGCCCGCCAGACCGCAGCTCGTGATCCTCCAGACTTTATCGGGCGCTTCACCGAGCGCATCCAGGCGCTCGCTGCCAATCAGGACCTGCTGATCCGGAATGAATGGCACGGAGTAGATGTCAAGGACCTGGTGCGCGCTCAGCTCGCGCACTTCGCGGACCTGGCGGGGTCTAGGATCGCTGCGCGCGGCCCCAAGCTGCGTCTGAACGCAGCTGCCGCCCAAGCGATTGGTCTCGCAATGCACGAGCTTGCGACCAATGCCGGTAAATATGGGGCGCTCTCGATGGATAGGGGTCATGTCAATGTTTATTGGTGGACCGACGGCGACATTCTGACTATGGGCTGGACCGAGTGCGGCGGGCCACCCGTGTCACCGCCGGAGCGACGTGGCTTCGGCAGCGTCGTTACGCAGGAGATGGTCGAGCACAGCGTCGATGGTAACGTCCACCTCGATTATGCGCCCTCTGGCCTAACCTGGCGCTTGACCTGCCCAGCAGCGAGTGCGCTGGAGCACCCGCGAGCCTGAGAAGGCGTGGGTCCAACCTCTGCACAAATCTCCGCTCGCTAGCTTCGCTTGCGCGAGGGTTAGAGGGCAGTTTCGAAACGGCGCAACTCACAGTTATCGCAAAGAAATGCCGAGGAGAGGATCGTTCATTTGCCCCCTGCCACTTGTGGTGCTCGATCTTCCTTCGCCTCCCAATCGCCAGCAAGGGCCGCGCGCCGAGTACGGATCAAATTCCGGCGATATACCGCTTACCGTGGCCATGGCTCATGCCATTGTCCTTCTTGCGGCGCGTCGCGCGAGCGATCGAACGGCACCACGCGGAGTTGGCAATCACGGTGGGGGTCTCGGTCACGCCTGACGAGTGGGATCTCGAGTCGCGGCCGGTCGCCGGACCAGTCCGACAACATAGTTTGCAGCCGGGGAAAATCATAGACGGCAGGCATCCCGTCTCTTTTCCAAACCTGAATGTCTACGGACGATAAGGCTGAACACAAGCTGTTGTTTTATTTCCTGTGAGCCTGCCGGCGCTCTCAGGTGCGCTCGAGCGCCTGCGTGTCCCGTCGGTGCGCAACGGCCCTGTGACGTGGAGATGATCCACCTCCTGCGCATCGGACCGGACGGCTCCCGACTCGCTGCACGGCGCCGCCGACAGGGTCGGGCATGAGCGCACTGAGCTGGGCTCACGCGCGCTAACCTGTTTCGGCTCTTCCAAGAGCCATGAGCCTGGGCGTGAAATTCCACCTGCACGTGACTGTTTCTTATGGAAGCGCTCGTGTCTGTTCCGCCGGCAGGTCCCTTGATGCTCAATGGGCCGCGGATGGCTTGTGCCGATCCTTCCGTGAAGGTCGGGCCAAATGCGTGCGAGTTCTCGGGAAGCCCGACATCCATGATATATTCGTCAGGAGCCCCGTCGATCACGTAGCGTTACCTCTGATCGCCGGGGAAGACTGCTTTGCCCTCAAGGGCGGCACCGCCCCGCGGCTTTCGGTGGAGATCGATCGCATTTATGTGCGGGTCGAGGCTTAAGAGCGGTCCCTCGCGGCGATCGCTGCCGCGAGGGATTCGCATTGCCGACCAGATCAAGAGCCGTATTCAGGCCAGCGGGCATCCGGCGGGACTTGAGGATGTTAACTCTACTTGCCTCTCATGGCTCCATCCCATGGGAGGGTTCGCCGCCACGTCACGCAGATTGCAGATTTTGTCCGCCCGCACGGGCCTGGCAGGTGAGGTTCTCGATGAGATCCGCGCCGAATATGACGTACCGTGTCAGCGCGGGTCTGACGGTGGCGGTGCGCGGTTTTGGAGGAGCGCGATTCTGCGTCCCGGTCCATGCGAACTGATCGTCTCAGCCTGAAGAAGTGCCGGCTGCTCGATAAGCTGCCTAAGCCGCCCGCAAGCTGGCCTCAACCGGAACAGGTGGCCTGATCGCCAGCAAGATCCGCTCAGCCATCGAAACGAGCGCATTGATCACATCTGAGGCGGGCGGCCCGGCGCTTGACTGGCTCGCGTCCAGAATCGCGAGTGCGTCGGCCGAAAATTCGCCGCACTCCACAAGCCGCCTTATGTCCGCATTGGATGCGGCCGATGCTGCGGCCGACAGTTCCGCTCGTTCCGCCATCCGCGCCGCGCCCGCTTTCTGCAAGACCCTGGCGAGCAGCGGCGGCACTTCCTCGGGAAAGCCGCCGGATGCCAGGACCTTTGCCATGCGCAGGGCGCGCT
>JASHRR010000061.1 GCA_030037185.1 Xanthobacteraceae bacterium
TTCTTGGCCGGGGAGATGCGCCTGGAACATTGCGACCATGGCCTTTGACGAATCCACGCCCGTTACCGAGAAGCCGCGCTCGATGAGATACGCTGCTATCGGTTGACCGGCGCCGCAGCCCATGTCGAGGACCGCGCGACCTGGCGAGACCAACTCGCAAAAACGGTCGAGCCATCCGCGCTCGTAAAGGCCGTGAAGCGCGCGCTCCTGAAGTCGTGCACGAACCCAAGCGGCAGCATGTCGTTCGTAGATGTCGATGATATCGACAGCGTCCCAGCCTATGCGGCGATCCTAGAGATTATCGCGGGTGGCTGCGAGGTCCACTTCGGGTCAAGGGCTGCCGTCGCGGCCACGTTGGTAGCACGTCCGATGTACCCGAGATAGCTGCCGACCTATCGCGGCGGCCAAGGTCGGCAGCCTTGGGCCACTTCCGGACTCATGCGCCATTGACGGCGCATCAACCTGTGAGAGCTGCGACAAAAACTCAATCTTGCAGTCTGCGTCCGCGTGACACGGGTGTCCTCGGGGTACGGTCCCGGCGCCCAACCTCCGCGCTTACCGCCTGAGGACCGGTCGGGTTCAGCCGAAGCAACAGCGACCACAGGGGTTCTTCGGTCTGGAGATCGTGCGGAACCATCGAGGCGCATGCCCGGCGGAAATGACCTATTCCAATTTGCAAGTATAAAACACAATATTGAATGACACTCATTCCAATGAGGCGCCATATGGATCGGCTCGCAGCGCTAGAAATCTTCGTCCAAGTCGTCGACACCGGCTCATTTTCAGCTGTGGCTCGGCGTCAACGTATCGGGCAGCCTGCCATCTCGAAAGCTGTCGTCCAGCTCGAGCAATGGCTTGGCGTCAGCTTGCTGCTGCGTTCGACGCGGAGTGTGGTCCCAACCGAGGCCGGCCATATCTTCTATGAGCGCGCTAAGCGGATGGTCGAGGAAGCTGACGAGGCTGTGATGGCTGCGCAAGGAAGCGCGAACGGCCTCTCCGGGAAGCTGCGGGTGTCGGCATCGATCTGCTTTGGACGGCTCCATGTCATTCCGAGCTTGTCAGCGTTCTTGGCTGAACACCCTGATCTTGAACTGGAGCTTGTCCTCGACGACCGTTACGTGGATTTGGTCAACGAAGGCGTTGATGTTGCGCTGAGAACGGGGCCGATGCCGAATTCGAACATGACTGGGCGCCGGATCGCGGAGGGCCGCAGGATGGTCGTGGCCACGCCGGCGTACTTACGACGTCATGGAACCCCGGCGTCCCCCGAAGAGTTGACCAGCCATCAGGCGATCCTCCTCACGCGGGGCGGCGGGCGTGTTTCCTTTGCATTTCGGAAGGCCGATTCAGAGGTATCGGTGGCTCTCCAAGGGCGGATAAAGGTCACGCAAGCTGAAGGCCTGAGGGAGGCGGTGATTTGCGGCCTCGGGTTGGCGGTGGCTGCAGAATGGCTCTTCTCGCCAGAGCTAAAATCCGGAAAGGTCGTGCCTATCTTGCAGGACTGGGGCTTGCCGCCAATCCGTCTGTCAGCAATCTACCCGACGGGACGGCTCGCCACCGCCAAGGCTCGCGCGTTCGTTTCATTCGTCGAACGGTACCTGGCCGCCTGAACTCCGTTTCACGACCAGCGGGCATCCGTCGGCCAGGAGCAATAGGAAGGGGTTATCTATTTAACGCTTCATTGGAATAAGCCTCATGCCATTCTGAGCGCTTCTGCTAGCGCGATGGGATAGACACCTTTGCTCCAACGAAACATTACCGGCCTTGCCGGGGCCCACGAGGGATCGCAGAATGGGTACACAAGTTGTTTTGATTACCGGCGCTCTCACGGGTATCGGTCGCGCCACCGCCTTCGCCTTCGCCAAGAAGGGCGCCAAAGTCGTCGTGTCCGGTCGTCACGACGATAAGGGGCAAGCCCTTGTAACCGAACTACAGGCGCTGGGCGCCGAGGCGGAGTTCGTTCGCGCCGACGTTCGGAAGGAAGACGATGTCCGCACTCTGGTCGACAAAGCCATCGAGAGATTCGGCCGCCTCGACGTCGCAGTGAATAGTGCCGGTTTCGAAGGCAAGGTCGGTGTCATCCAGGATGCCACCGTGGAGAACTTCCAAACTGTCCATGACACGAACGTCGTCGGCGTGTTCCTCAGCATGAAGCACGAACTGCGGGTAATGGCGGGCCAAGGTAGCGGCAGCATCGTCAACATCACCTCGACCTACGGCCACAAGGCGGCGGCCGGTGCGACGGCCTATGTCAGCAGCAAGTTCGCAGTGGAGGGCATAACCAAGTCGGTAGCCCTCGAGCAGGGGAATTCAGGCATTCGCGTAAACGCGGTTGCACCAGGCCCGACGGACACCGCCATGCTCGATCGCTTCACGGGTACCGCGGAAGTCAATGATGCACTTGTCGCGCAAGTGCCGTTGCGTCGACGGGCGACTCCAGACGAGCTCGCGAACGCCATCGTGTTCATTTCGTCGCCCGAAGCCTCATACATCGCCGGCACCATCTTCGAAGTCGACGGGGGCATGTCGGCAAACTGATCTTGCCCAAACACGGGGTTTTCGCCACCCTGTCATGTTCACTGCAACGCTGGGCTTTGACCGAGCTTTGAAGTCTTGAGGGACCGCCGCGCTTTTATTTGGCGGCTCAGTGGAATAAGCGCCATCCCCATTCGAGCCTTCTGCCGGCGCGATGGAATAGCTAACCTCAGTCCATCGAAACGCCGCCGCCCGTCGGGTAAAACAAGGATCGCAGAATGAATGAGCAAGTTGTCTTGATCACCGGTGCTTTAACCGGCATCGGTCGCGCTACTGCCGTGGCGTTCGCCAGGAAAGGCGCCAAGGTGGTCGTGTCCGGCCGTCACGAGGATAAGGGTCGAGCTCTTGTTACGGAACTGCAGGCGCTGGGCGCCGAGGCGGAGTTTGTCCGCGCCGACGTTCGCAATGAAGGAGACGTCGCAGCTCTCGTTGACAAAACCATTGCACGGTTCGGCCGCCTCGACGTCGCCGTGAATAATGCCGGCTTCGAAGGCAAGCTCGGTTTCATCCAGGATGCCACCGTCGAGAATTTCAGAGCTGTCCATGATACGAATGTCGTCGGCGTGTTCCTCAGCATCAAGCACGAACTGCGGGTGATGGCGGACCAACGCAGCGGCAGTATCGTCAACATCAGTTCGGCCTACGGTCACAAAGCGGCGGCCGGTGCGACGGCCTACGTCGGCAGCAAGTTCGCCGTGGAGGGATTGACGAAGTCGGTCGCGCTCGAACAGGGAAATTCTGGCATTCGCGTGAACGCCGTTGCGCCGGGCCCGACGGTCACCGTCATGGCCGATCGCTTCAGGGGCGCTGTGCAAGCCAATGATTTACCGGTTCCGACGGTGCCGCTGGGTCGACGGGCGACCCCGGAGGAAATGGCGAACGCCATCGTGTTCATTTCGTCCCCCGAAGCCTCATACATTGCCGGCACCGTCTTCGAAGTCGACGGGGGCATCGCGGCAACCTGATCCTGTCTGAGCGCGTGCCGAATTGCCATTCCTCCCACCGAAGGAAGTTCACTATGTCTGACAGATCGATGAAGATTCCGGGGCCCGATCACCCCATCGATATTCAGCCCAACGGGT